>JAUZQJ010000099.1 GCA_030951045.1 Mariprofundus sp. | reverse complement strand
CTCCGACTGTAATCCGTTGGTTTGCTGCTAAAATGCATCCTCGTGAATATGATGCGGGCGAAACGGTTTTTCATGCTGGAGATGAAGGTGCTGGAGCGATTTTACTGCGCTCTGGCAGAATCGCTATACGTAGTAAAGGAGTTGATCTGGCCACCATGAAAGCGGGAGATTTGTTTGGTGAAGTGGCTCTGGTGGATGGACAAGCGCGTACAGCAGATGCAGTAGCTATTGAACCGTGTGAACTGGTGTTTTTATTGCGTACTGACTTGAATGACTGGATTAATAGTCAGCCTAAACATGCTTGTATTTTATTGAAAAATTTGGGGGCAATGTTGGCCGGGCGTTTGTTAGAGTCCAATAAGAACTTCTCCAGTGTGGTCAAGGAGGAGTCTTCCAGATGATGGAACGTCGCCATAATGATAGACGCGCAGGATCAACCTATCACCCTGTTATTTTGGCTACAGGCGTATTTCTAGCTGGTTTGTTGGCGGTTTCTTGTATTCTCTTTGTTGCTAATCCCGTTATTTTTGCACTTTGCGTATCGCTTGCGCTGTTTGCTGTGCTATCGCCTGCCGTTGACTATTTTCTTCAGCGAGGATGGCCGACAGCCAAAGCTTCAGGAACTGTGATGGGGCTGGCAACGATTGGACTTATTCTTGTCGCGGTACTGTTGTATCCACTCTTGATGACACAAGTGAAACAGATATCTGAGCAAGTCAGTCATCTGGACCAACAATTGTTGCTGGTGTTAACCAATACAAATACCTGGCTGGTTAGTCATGAAATTTCATCGATCAATGCACAGGAATTAACAGACTCCATTCTCAAACAAGTAGGAGAGCAGGGTTCAAGTACGATTGAGAGTATGACTACGTTCTTTTCTCATATTGCAACCTCTCTGGTGTTGATTCCGTTGGTGACATTCTTCCTGTTATGTGATTTTTTAACATTGCGGAATCAGGCGATGCAGCTGTTGCCGAATCGTCATTTTGAACTGGGCTGGTTGATCTATATTCGTGCAGCTACTCAACTGCAGAGCTTTATTCGTGGTATTTCCATACAAGCGGTGATTATGGCTACAGTGACGACTATCGGTTTCTGGATAGCTGGTATTGATTATGCCCCCTTGCTGGGGATTATAGTTGGATTACTCAACATGATTCCTTTCTTTGGTATCTCATTGGCTAAAATACCACCTGTTGTGGCCGTGTTGATTTCCAGTGAGCCCAGTGCATTAAACATTATTTTGGCGCTTGCTGTAGTCATGGTCGCGCAGGCTGTGGATAATGGTTTTGTGATTCCACGGATTGTCGCAAAAGCTGCCAGCTTGCATCCATTAACAGTTATGCTTGGCGTGATGTTGGGTGGATATTATTTTGGTTTCTTTGGTCTGATTCTTACGGTTCCGGTGATGTTTTCTGTCAAAGTTATTTTCAACGAACTGGTGAGAGGGCTGAGTCATCAGCATTTGAATGTTCGTATGGATGCGCTAAGTCAGAAAAAGCATTAAGGAGATGCTGATGAATTGGCTCCTGCCAAAAATCAGTTCGCAGAAACAACAGCGTGGTTTTTTCTGCTTACACAAGACTGCAGGAGAGCAATCTTGCACACCTGGTGCCCGAAGGGGCCATCTACGGATGTATGGCATGAAACAGGTCACTTACTCCGCTTTGATTCACGGCTCCTGCTGCTTACCTGGTGGAGGCTTTGGCCGTCCAATATCTCTATTCTGAGCTGTTGTGGCAAGCCACCCATGGCCTGCGCGGAAATGCTGAATACATAACACTGCCTTAAGTGCTGTTTAATTTACCTTCGTTGGTTTATCGGGCGAATCATTTAATGAGGCAATACCATCAAAAGGAACAGGGTCGGGGCAGTAACCCATAATATCTCCCAGCTCCTGAAATTTATTTACACCACTGCTCACCTCAATTTTATCCGGCGTAAATTGAGCCGGATGTTCGAGGCCTGCGGTGTGCGCCAGTGAATTGAGTTCTGTTCTGAAGCCGCGCAGAAACTGGGTTAAGCGGATGGCCTTGGTTTCAATCACCAGACCACGCATTTTTCTGGGATCCATGGTGGCGATGCCTGTTGGGCAATGGCCTGTGTGACAGGTCTGAGACTGAATGCAGCCGATCGAGAGCATGGCTTCCCGGGCAATGTTGATACAATCACAGCCCAGAGAGAGGGCAACCACAGTACGATCAGGAAAGCCAAGTTTTCCACTTCCAATCCAGACGATATCGTTGGCAATGCCTTTTTTCTGAAATGTTTGATATACCCTGGAGAAACCCACTTTAAATGGCAGTGATACATGATCTGAGTAAGTGAGAGGGGCAGCGCCGGTACCACCCTCTGATCCATCAATAACGATAAAGTCGGGCCCAACTTTATTCTGCGCCATTTTTTCAGCCAGCTCTTCCCAAAACGCTGTTTCTCCAATGGCGGATTTGATACCGACAGGCAAACCTGTTGCATCAGCAAGCTTTTCAATAAATTCAATCATCGAATCAACATCATGAAACTGACTATGAGAGGCAGGAGAGATACAGGCTTCACCAACAGGAATACCTCGAATCTTGGCAATTTCAGGAGTGACTTTAGTGCCAGGGAGTACACCACCCTTACCGGGTTTAGCACCCTGAGAGAGTTTGATTTCAATGGCTCGAATTTGTGGATGTGTTTTCACTTGTTGAACAACCATATCGATGGAGAACTGTTGGGATTCATTTCGAGCACCAAAATAACCGGTACCTAATTGCCAGACAATATCTGCACCCAACAAGTGAAAGGGGCTAATGCCTCCTTCACCGGTAGTGTGATATGCGCCGGCCTGTGCAGCTCCGAGGTTGAGTGCAGAAATTGCGTGTTTACCGAGAGCACCATAGGACATGGCTGAAATATTGATGATGGATTTGGGTCGAAATGGGCGTTTGCGACCATGCGCAAGGCCCATTACTTTCAGGCAGGGGATGGCTGTTTTATCACCATCGGGATAAACGATTTTGGATTCAGGAAAAGGAAATGCGGCATGTTTAATGATGGGATAGCCGATGCCGTACTGTTGTTCTGTTGTACCAAAACCGAAATGATTGTCGATATTTTTGGCGGTGCGATAAACCCATGATCGTTCATCACGATTGAAGGGTTGCTCCTCTTTATCGTTTGTTACCCAGTATTGCCGCATACCCGGGCCTACCTTTTGCAGAATATAACGGGTGTGTCCGATAATCGGGAAGTTGCGTAAAATAGTATGGTTTTTTTGTGTGTAATCCCGAATCCCCAAGATAATAATGCACACTGTAAGAGTAACCATAATGCCTAGAAACATGTTCATCCCCCTGATCTGTAAGATTCATTGCCCATGTATGCTTATTGCTGAGTCCTGAATCAACTGTTCGTTATATCGTATTAAGCATAGATGATATAAGCAGAAAGCCCAAGCTGTTGGAGATGCGTATGCATTTCAGCATGGCGAAAACTATCTGTTTAACAAAACTGCTTCACCCCGTTGGTGTGTTTGGTTTGAACTCTAGATAAGCTCTAAACTACCATGCCAGCGGGGTTCCTTGCTATGCGGCTCTTAGTCAATGTCGGATGCGGGGTTTATTGGATTACGTTGCCTATTGAATGCTATCGTCTATGATTCCCAGAAATTTCAATCAACCACTTCCTTGCAAGGAAAATAACAATGAAAGGATACTGCTCTGCCCATGAGTAATACATTATATTTTTATTGTTGTTTATTATTGAGTTTATGTTGCTTCAGTAGTCTGTCGGTTGCTGAAGGAAATCAGACCGTTCAGACCAATCAGCAGGCTCTTACGTTGCCTAATGTATCTGAACCCAGTGAAAGCGCTGCTGTCGCAGAAGATGCTACTGAAACTCAAGTGCTCAAGTCTGGTACTGAACACAAAACTATGCCGAATAGCTCTGGAATAGATTTTCGCCAGATTGATACCGATTATGATATAGGTCGTTTTGAAGAAGCACTATGGGCTTTGGAAGACCTTCAGAAGCTCTATCCGGACAATGGTGAAGTGCTCTATCGTATGGGAATAGTTCAGGAAGGGATGCTGAATTTTGATGCTGCGATTGATGCTTACAAGGAGTCGGTGGTTCATTTGGATGAACCATCACCTGCCTATAACCATTTGGGTGAGCTGTTGTATAAAATGAATAAATTCCCGCTAGCCATTACTGCATTTGAGCATGTTATGCAGTTAAAGGCTGATAGTGCACTCACATCATACATGTTGGGTATGAGCTATATGAATGTAGGTGACTTTTCTGCTTCAATTCAAGCCTATAAACGGGCTGGAGAAATTGATGCCTCATTTATTCAGAAAGCTACATACGGACAGGGTATCAGCTATATACGCATGGGGCAGGCTGAAACGGGCCAGACCTTGTTGCGGGAGGCTATTGCACGCGATCCCGAATCGGATGTGGCGACGCATGCAAAGAAAAGCCTTAGTGATGCCATTACCCTGGCCAATACCAGTTATCTTAGCTTTTTTGGTCTATATGGTTTCCAGTATGACAGCAATGTCGTGCTGAAACCTTCATCTTCGCCAAATGTACCATTGATTACCGGTAACAGTGATTTTGAACATACCATGTTGCTGGCGACCAACTATGCACCGCCACCGAATAATGATTGGGGCCATAAGCTGCAGACCAGAGCATATGCCAATATTCATAATCGATTACGTTCATTTGATATTATTGATCTCGGTTTTACCTATACACCTTACGTTATTCTCAATGATAATAATCTGTTTTCCATGGATACGTCGTTCGATTATATTTTCTTTAATTACAACCGTTACATGGACTTCATTAGTCTAAAACCGATGCTTACTTATAACCACAATGAGCAACTCCAGTTTATGTTGTCTGTGAAAGGTACGAGAGAAAATTATTATCAGCCGGTTGTGTTACTCAGTAGTTTACAGGATGGCTGGATGTTATCAGAGGAGATCAAAATTACCGGTTTTTCAAAAGACCATCTCTCATCTGCCTCTCTGAGTGGCCATTACACCACTAGCCGTAAACGAGGAACGGATTGGAGTTATAATGCTTATGGTGTGGAAACGGGGTTCGATGTTGCCATACCGTATGTGGATAAATTAATGGTGGGTCTTCACGGTGCATTTGAACATCAGAAATATTTGAATTGGGTAACTGGAAACATAGCGAAAAGACGAGATAATATTATAAATACTTCTGCATCTCTGGGGTATCAGTTTACCTATGTGAATGTAAGCCTGACAGGTAATTACACGCACGATGTTTCTACTCTGGATGTATACAGTTATGTGAGAATGATGGCTGGCATCAACATAAGCGGGAGTTTCTGATATGAGGTTTTTGATTCGCTGTTTTATGGTTCTGTTCACTGCTTCTTTCATGCTGTTTTCAAATGTGGGACACGCATCGGTGGCAGAGTTTAAAAAGGTGCATGGGGTAGTTGATGTATTCCGTGAAGGAGAGCGAAAAGCTACGCCTGTAGCGGTGGGGGGTGTGGTGAATGTCGGTGATATTATCCGTACCGCCAGGAGATCTCGTGCGCAGTTAAAGTTCGCGGACGGTAGTGTGCTGAATCTTGGATCGTTAACAAAAATTAAAATTGGCGAATTTACGTTCAGTGCGGAAAAGAAAGTGCGCAAAAGTAATATCAGGAACCTACGTGGAAAGGTGCGCGCTGCGGTTAGTAAAGTGGAAAATAAAGATTCCTACTTTCGCATTCAGACGCCAGGTGCTGTTGCGGCAGTACGTGGCACCAACTTTGGCGTAAATGTGATTTCACCTGAAGTGACCGAAGTATTGACCTTTGAAGGTGCTGTGGCTGTGTCGAGCTTAACGGGTTCTCAGCGACACAATACGGTATTGGTATTGGCAAATCATGTTACCCGGGTGGTGACAGGTCAAACTCCGAGCGCGCCGGTGATGGCTTCTCCTAAGGCCATAGGAAGCATGGTAGAGGCGACCAAGCAATTTGAAAACAGTGATTCGGGTGATGGTGCAAAAGGTGAGGGATCGAAAGGTAATGGTGCTATGGGCAGAGGCACAAAAAGTGACGGCACAACAGGAACAGGAGGCACTGCCAGCACCACAACGAAAACAACAGGGGCTGTAACCAGTGAAGGTGTGAAAACCACAACCACTACTACAACCACGACAACTACAGGAAAAAAAACAACGATGATTACTAGCACCAGTGCAGGTGCTGCTCCGATGGCAGCGCCAGTAACGGCGCTACCCCTTACTGCCGGTTTAGTGCCGGTTATTAAAGCGCCTGTGATTGCCCCTGTTATCGCCACACCGCCGATTACTACAACGATACCGGCTGTACAAAACGCCAATGTGAATGTGGTGATTCTGTTCTGATGCATTTATATCTATTTTGGATTGCTTAATGATATGATTTTATCTGGAGGGGGATGAAATTGTCTATTGAGAATTGTAACACAGAGCAGAACTTGAATATTCAATTTAAAACGTTTATGTATCATGAATGTTTAGTGAGTTTTTTCGCGAGTCTCAGACACAATAACGCTGTGTTGATAGGGCTTTTTGATGATTGGGAGAGGTTGAACAGTTTGATGAAACAGAATTATTTGATTGATGTAATACCGATGGATGAGGTGATGGTCTGATGAAGTCGATATTCCAATCATTGTGTCATATGCTCGCTAAAGCTGCAGTTGTTTTGTTGATTATAGGATCATCCGGTTGTGGTGGTAATGGGATGCCAGATATTGTGGGCAGTAATATGGTACCTGTTGCTGTTGCGCTCAAGGTGCCGGGTCAGGCGCTTGCTCATAATGACTATAAAGTGTTAGACAATGTATTGGATATAGTCATTGGTGATGCCCATGCAGCGGTTGTTTTGACTGGCCTGGGCGTTAAGTCAGTAACAATCAGTGTAACTGGCGCAGATTTTCTGACTGTTACAGACACATTTAATGCCATTGCCGGTACTACGATGACCCGAGCACTTCAGATACCCCAGGGTGCTAACCGGACATTTACGATTCAGGGTTATAATGCCGTAGTTGGTGCCGGTGGTGTGATCACCTATACCGGTTCGGTTCTCGTTCCAACATTGGCTGCTGGAGCAGCTGGTGCTGCAGTGGCTGTGAATATTCCGATTGCTCCGACCGCCGCAGCAGATCTTGTCCCACCAGTTGTGACAGCGCCAGCTGCATTGACAGTTGCCGCGACCAATGCACAGGGAACACTGAAATCAAGCCCTACCATTGCCACCTTTTTAGCAGCTGCAACTGCCGTTGATGCGGTTGATGGTGCAATTTTTCCGGCGAATAATGGACCAGCTACGTTTCCTCTGGGTACGACAATTGTTACGTTCAGTGCAAGCGATACTTCAGGGAATATCGGTGCAGCTAATTCAAGTGTGACAATTGTGGATCAAACAAAGCCGGTGATTGCACTGACAGGTGCAAGTCCGTTGACCGTTGCGCAGGGTTCAGTCTTTGCAGACCCGGGCACGACCGTGACTGATAATGTGGATGTGGGTCTGATTGCTGCAGCGACTGGGGTTGTGGATACCGCAGTTGTTGGTGCGTATATACTCAGCTACAACGTAACCGATGCTGCAGGCAATCTTGCGACGACTGTAACACGCACTGTGAATGTAACACCTGTTGTAGTTGATGTGACGCCACCTGTGATTACGCTAAGCGGAGTAAGCCCTGTAAATGTTAATCAGGGTACTGCCTATGTGGATGCAGGAGCAATTGCATCAGATAATGTTGATGGCGTTATCTCTGCCAATATTGTTACAACGAACCCTGTAAATATAGCTGTTTTGGGTGCATATACCGTTACGTATAATGTCACTGATGCGGCTGGCAATGCAGCCACTCCGGTTACTAGAATAGTGAACGTGATACCAACAGCAATCACAGGGGCAACAGCAAGTATTAGTGGCGCAAGTTGTAATACCACCTGGACTGCTGCCAGTATTTATCATGTGACTGCACCTGTTACGATTGCACCGACTTGCACATTACAGGTTGCTGCAGGAGCGATCATTAAGTTTGCCCCAGCCACAAGTATTACAGTTCAAAATGGTGGGACATTTAACGTGACGGGTACAGCTGGTGCACACGCCACCTTTAGCTCAATCAAGGACGATTTGGCTGGCGGAGATACCAATGCTGATGCTGGAGCCACTACCCCTGCAGCGGGTAACTGGGGAGGTGTAGTATTCGCTTTTGGTAGCCTTGGAAGCATGGCTTTTGCAGATCTCAACTATGTTGCCAATGGTTTGAATGTTCAGTCATCACCAACGATTAATGATGTGAAAGTACTCAATGCAAGCGGAACCGCAATTAATGTGGCGGGCGCTACTGTGGCACCGGTAATGAATAATATCACGCTGTCTTCTTCAGCGACTGGATTGTTTTTAAGTTCAGCGACGTTGGGCAGTTATTCCAACTTTTTTATTAATGGTGGTGCAGGCGGGGCAATTAGACTTGCTGGTAATCCAACGACCTTATCAAATATTACAATCAATAGTGGTACCCCAATTACCTTCTTTGGCGCCAATGCTGCAAGTATTCCTGCCGGTGCAACATTTACACTGGGAGCAGGTGTTCCAAATACAGTAATACTTTCAACTATTGGTCAAAATACTCAGCTTATTGCGGATCCTTTGAACCAAATGGTCGCAACAGGAACTCCGAGTGTGTGGCATATTCCAGCAATACTAACGGTTGCAAACGCTCAGACCTTATCAATTGGCCAGGGAACGATTGTTAAAGCGGATCCCAATGCGATGATTAGTGTTGCTGTTGGCGGTACCTTAAACGTAAATGGCGCTAGCGGAAGCCCGGTGGTGATGACGTCTATTAAAGATGACTCTATTGGTGGGGATACGAATGGAGACGGGAATGTTTCAGTGGCAGCTGCTGGAGATTGGAGCGGTATTGATTATCTGACAGGTAGCTTAGGAGCGATATCTTTCCTTGATATGAAACATACCTTTACTGCGTTGAGATTTTTCTCATCTCGTCAAGTCAATGACCTGAATATTATGAATGATAGCTCCACCTCTATTCTGGTTGATGGCGGTTCGGCCCCTGTGATGAGCAATGTCTCTGTGAGCACTCCATGGATAGGTTTGTATGTAATGCCAGGGGCAACGGGTAGTTATACTAACTTCACATTTAACTTAACAGGCTTGGCAACGACGGGGTTTGAAGCGGGCGCGTACCTTTTAGGGGCACCAACAGTGTTCGATGGGATGACCTTTCAGAGTTATCCTGCCAATTCTACCCCTCTGCAGCTGGGCTTTAATAATACTACTACAACATTCAATAACCTGAACTTCATGTCGCTGCTGACTACCGGGTTTCATATTGGTGGAACTGGGGCTAGCAATACCATTACTGTTGCCTCATCAAATCTAACGCCAGGCACCACGTCTGCTGCTTTTGATGCAGCCCTCAACACAGTAACTTGGCCTAGCCCCGCTCCAGTTGGCACTACACATGTCTGGACAGGTGCAACCAGCACAGTATGGAATGTGGGTACAAACTGGAATGTAGGCACGGTTCCCAGCCTGACATCAATTGTGTTTATTCCGGCCGTTGCGGTAAATCAGCCAGTATTGACAGGAAACCAATCAATCTTTGCTTTGGAAACTGAAGCTGGCTCCACATTAAATATCGCTGGTAACATTACTTTTGGTACTGGGATCGTGAACAGAGGCACCATCGATTTTAATACCCTGGCGGGCACATTGACCATCAATGGTGGTGGTACATTGACTAATTTAGGTTCGGTTGTTGGTAATGTGGCAGGTGCATCGATAGTGATAGCGGCCGATATCAATAACTTTGGTACGATTACTGCAAATCAGAATATGGGCATTAGCAATGCGGGTGGCATATTAAGGGCAGACCTTGGCGGTACAATCCATGTCGCAGCAGCAAAAACACTGAACATTGGTGCTGGCGGGTCGACTGCGATTGATGCAGCGAATAGCTTCTGGACAGGTTCAGGAACAGTGTTTTTTGGAATTAGTCATACCGTGACGTTGATAGGTAATGTTGTTCATCCAGCGGGTACTGGAGGCACAGTATTTGATTTTGACACGGCTACCGTGAATGGCACGGGAACATTAACAAATAATGGTACGATGGGTGTCTCTATAGCTTCTTTCAACTCACTCGTGAACAATGGTAACATTGTTGGAGTTGATAGCATGACAGTCAATGGACTCTTTAGCTCAACTCCTGGATCATCGATTATAGGACTTGGCGGTGGTGTCAGTACCTTGTCATTGAACGGTGGCGTGAGTATGAATACCGTGACCGTAGATAGTGTGTTGATCGCCATCAACACAACGGCCCCGACACAGTTTGATAACGTCACCTTCCAGAACTATCTGGCGATAGATACACCGTTGTTATTGAACTTTAGTAATGCGACAGGTGCGAATGCGCTGACATTTAATAATCTAAATTATAATACTGCTTTGACTACCGGATTGCATATTGGCGGAGCAGGTAATAATAACACCATTAACATTGCCTCTTCCAATCTACCATTTGGAACAGGAACGGTTTCAATACCCTTTTCTACTGCAATTCCAGCCAATACTGTCAATTGGCCGGTGGCACCGACTGCAGCTGTGGGTTGGCAAAAACTGAAGGCTAGTGGTGATACAGCCTTGGCTTCACTTGAATTTGTTGGGGTGTTGAACACTACGCCAACAGATGTTGAGGCAGTGATTGGTCTCTGCACGACACAGATGGCCGATTTGATGGCTGACCCTGCCTTCAGGGCCCTACTTACAACCTGGACGACAGATACCGGGGCAACGCTGCCGACTGCAGTCGGGCTGGCTATGAATATCGCCAATGGCAGCAAAACAATTATCAATTGGCAGAAGAAATTCAGTCAGCTGGCGCTTAATGGTGCGACAGTTCAGGCCGATGGGTTCTTAACAGTGATGCCAGCATTGGACACTTGTATCACACATCTCGAAAATGTTTTGCTCAATGGTTTTGTGAGTCAGGCTATTCAGAATCCTGCAAGTTGGGTGAGTTTGCCTGCTACTACAGTGACAGTTGATGTGGCTGATGTGAATATGTTGTTGTCGATATTGTATGGGGCGCGCAGTGAAATTTACTGGTTGGATGCCTACAATTGGAACACCGATGTTGATGCGGATCTTGTGGTAGATACCGATATTACCAGTGCCGTGATTAATTTAGTCACTTATCAATACAGTACCATGAATATTGATCCTAAATCGGTACTGGCCGACCCTGCATTTTTTACGCTGCGTGCAGCCGGTACAGTGTTGGGCTCTGGTCTTGCTAATTTAACGCAATCGCTGGGTGATGCCGTTTTGGGTGTTAGTAAGCGTAAAGCTGCGCTGACGACCTTTAGTGGTAATGCATTAAGGGCAGGCAATAGCGCAAATCTTTTCTATTATACACCAGTGAACCTGCTTAATGTGACTCAGGATTTGACGGATAGTACAAATGCATTGGCAGCAATCGATGGAACGGGTTACACCGACCCACTGTTCAATCAACCAGGTGCAGCCGCTGCAACGGCGACAATTCGCGCAGATTTCGCTTATACAGGTGTGACGGCTTGGGACAGAGCTGTGATGCCGTTTGCTTTGATGGCTTATGATGTGGTGCCGGATCTTGTCGCATCGAAGAAGAACAATTCGCCAACATATTTTGATAATGGATTAGGCAATGTTGTGAAATCCAATCTGTATAATACCGCATATCCTGATGCGACCATGAAAGGCGTATTATCAGGTGCGGCACTGCTGAGTAATCAGGATATAAGCGCTCGTCCTGTGAGTTCGATTGCATTGAATATTGCAGGTGTGCCGATTACTCGCAATCGGGTCTATACTGATGTTAATGGTTTCCACATTGTCAGTTGGCCGGGTAATATTTTAACGAATGAAACTGGAACCGTCCTGTTTGCTCTGGAAGTCGATCAGAATATTACAACAGGTAACTCTGTCTTTACCTTGTATTCAGTGAATCAGACAACAGGTGTTTTGACTGCCGTGCCAGGCGCAACTGGAACACTTGCTGGCATTATGAATGGTTCAGGTTTTGTGTCAGGTGTCAGTAATATCTATATTCCAGGCTCACAAACTGGGGTGAATGGCTACTGGGACATGAATTTGACGGCACTTACAGTGACATTCACTGCA
>JAUZQJ010000098.1 GCA_030951045.1 Mariprofundus sp. | reverse complement strand
GCCTGCACTGACTCTGCCTGCTGATGTGAGTGTTGAGGCCAACGGTGTGCTAAGCACAGTAGCTATCGGTACGGCAACAGCGACTGATATCTTCGGTGCAACCGTGGTGAACAATGCGCCTGCTACCTATCCGGTCGGTTTAACAGTAGTGACATATACTGCAACCGACGGCAACGGTCTGGTTAGCATTGGTACGCAGAATGTGACGGTGGTGGATACCACAGCACCAGCGGTTACCGCTCAACTGATTCCTCTGAATATCGGGGATGATGATGAAGGTAAACATGATGACCATGAGGGTCATGGCAAGGGTATGTTCAAGGTGGTGTTCAGCTCAGTAGATATTGCTGATCCGAACCCTGCATTGGTTGGCATGCTCAATGGCGTAACAGTGACCAACGGTCAGATTGTAGAACTGAAGCAGAGCAGGAAGTCCAAGTCCGAGTTCGAGCACGGCAAGCTTAAGCTTAAGGGTATGCTCTTCACGCTGAATGTATCAGCTACCGACGCTTCGGCTAACGTGGGAACTGCAGCAGCTGCATTCGCCTTCCCGGTCAAACACGAAGGCAGGGATGAGCATAAGAAAGATAAGAAGCATGACAAAAAGCACGACAAGAAGCATGACAAGGGTGATAAAGACTGATTCCCCCCGCTGACTGAACATCAGTCAGTACAACAGGCGGCCGGTTCTCTTGCGAAAGAGGCCGGCCGTTTTGCTGTGCGCCAGCACTTTGCTTGATTCGGTATGTTTTTTTGTTATGTACAAAAAAGATGGTCGATCCACCCCATATGGAGGACGCGGAAGTGTTTTTTTCGTGCTTTACTTGGCACAAGTTGATGACGGGTAGCTTGCCCTCGTATGTAACAAAAGTGGAGATGAAAAATGATGAATTATATTAAAAGGACAATAATGGCGGCTACAATGATTCTTGTAGCCGCTTTGATTGTGCCCGGCATAGCCCGGGCGGGCGCTGAATTCACAATCACCAACCATCAGGTTGAAGGGAATTACAACAATACCATTAGCATGGTTGTTGAATTAAGTGTGACCAATACTGGTCCCGCGCCCCTTGAGACGGTGCAAATTCATCCGGTCGGATGTGGCGGTTGTGGTGTATACATCGACTCCCTGGCTGTCGGGCAGACAGCAAACTATATGGGCGATGTGGTGGTGCCTGCGGCACTGTATAATGCTGCCGACCCCGGACTTGGCCTGAACTGGCAAGTCAGTAATTTGAATGGCCAATAGGGGGTCAGAGAAATGAAATCATTACTTACTAAAACAATAGGCACTTTCTGTATTGCAGCGCTGATGTTGTCAGTGACTGCAACCGAGGCGCAGGCCAGTCACTTCCGTGGCGGCAATATGCACTATACTGTAGCTGCAAACGGGATGGCAACCTTTACCGCTGAGACCTTGTGGCGAAAAACAGGTTTCTCATACCTTCACTTTGTCAGAATACGCAACTCTTCCGGGGCTCAAGTTAAATATCAGTCTATTTCCTCGAATACAACCGTGTTTACGGACACAACAGATCCTAACTTTTCTCTGAGGCGGCAGGTTTTCAATGTAAATCTGGTTGGACTTCCGAATGGCATATATACAGCTGAATATTCCAGTTGTTGTCGCATTGGGGGGATCAGAAACAATCCCTCAAGTGGGTTTCGCCTGGATAATAAGATCATAATTAATGGAGCAGCCAATGGTTCTCCACAGCTTAATGCAAGCTTCATTACCACAGTGGCAAAAGGCTATGAGTACAGTCAAAATCTGAATGCTTTTGACCCGGATGGCGATTCAATGTCTTATCAGTTTCTTTTCATCGGTGGTTCTTCTATTCCCGGAATTACGGTAAGCCCGACAGGGCAAGTGAAGATCCCTGCCGCTAATACTGCTACGATGGCCACTGGCAACTGGGTATTCAAAGTACGCGTGACGGATTCATCAGGCGCATTTTCAGATCGCGATGTCATGGTCAGTGCAGTCACCACATCCAATGTGCCTCCGGCAGTTGGCGCTATTGGCGACCGCATTGTGGCGCTGGGTCAGACTGTAAGCTTTAACGTTAGCGGTACTGATACCAATGGCGCTGATACGGTAACATTAAGTACCAGTACTTTGCCTACAGGCGCAAGCTTCACTCAGTCGCCGGGCAATCCTGCCAGCGGTTTCTTTAGTTGGGCCCCGGCAGCAGGCCAGGAAGGTGTGCATTTGATCAATTTCGAGGCTAAGGATAACGGCATACCAAATTTAACAGCCAGTCAGCAGGTGAAAATTACTGTGATTGGTAATAATACGGCCCCGGTGCTTGATCCGGTTGGTAGTAAGTCGGTTCCGGCAGGTGGCACCTTGAATTTTGGCGTGACCTGTTCTGATCCTGTAGATGCCGGAGATAACCAGATACTATCTGCCAGCTTCATGCCGGCCGGTGCAACATTGACGCAGACTTCAACCGGCAATGCGGCCAGTGCAACATTTAACTGGACACCATCCGTGAGTCAGGCGAATCAGGTATTTACCGGTATTGCCATTCGCTGTACTGATGATGGCCTGCCGAATCTCACCGATGAGGAGAGCATCAGTATCACGGTGGGTAATGCCAATAATGCGCCTGTTCTGACGCCAATTGGTGCTCAGACTGCAATTGTTGGTCAGCCACTGATGCTTAACCTATCTGCTTCTGATGTGGATGGTAATACAGTGACACTGAGCAGCAGTTCGTTGCCACAGAATGCAACATTCAGCCAGACACCTGGCAGCTCTGCGGTTGGTACGTTCACCTTTACGCCTTCCGTTGCACAGGGTGGTCAGCTGTTGCCCATGACCTTTACGGCCACGGACAATGGTAATCCGAATCTTTTTGCTGCTGAAACCATAGTTATTAC
>JAUZQJ010000097.1 GCA_030951045.1 Mariprofundus sp. | reverse complement strand
AATGGAAAAGCGATCATGAATCTGGCCCATGCGCTGTTTAAGGATATCGGAGAAACGCAGCAGAAACGGCGGATATAAATCCTTTTCAGCCAGTTCATCACATAGCTGCTTCAGATCAACCTGATGTTCACCATCAGGGATGGCCACCATATTGCCCGCTTTGTTAATATCAAAGAAACCGTTACCCCAGCCTTCAACCTGATAGAGCTCTGCAGCATCGTCTGTTGTCCAACTTATTTCACCCATCATCTAACCTCAGACCCAAATCTCTTTTATTCGCAGCCAGCGGAAACTACCACATACCATCTAGACCCTGACAAGCATTTTCATCGGCCAACGGCTACTTACTAAGGAGAAGTTTATTTATTTCACCCTGCAACAAGAGCCTGGCTTGATTATTTTTATAGTGACTTCGACACTTTGATATTTTTTATATAGGTTGAGAAGTCCATTCTTTCTGTTTGATCCGCTTACACGCATAGCGAATTTCTCAAAAAGATTGAGAAAACCAACGTAGTTGAGGATATTTCATGTATAAACATATACTTGCGGCTTTGTTAATACTGATATTAAGTGCGGCCATGACTGGCTGTTATTTCGATCCACTGCATGATTTTGGTTACCGCAATGGTCATTATAACAACGGTAATTATGAAGGTGAACGGAAGCATGGTGAAGATCACAACGATCACGACTAAATCATTCCAAAGCAGCAGAAAGAAGATCTTTGGATCGACTATTTGTCACATTGATCTGCCGTAGATTAAGCAAGGCCCTATTCACATGGCATCGAGACAGTCATAGCCCAAATCTGATTCAGCTTAGATATCCATATGTCTGCATAAAATTGTACGGTGGCCATATCATTGACAAGTCACAAACCAACTCAAAGAGTGTAGCTATGCTGTTTTCATTTTCGCAATGAATCTACTCGGAATGTAAGCACTAGTGGCTGGAGGTATGCATGCCCGATGATCAAAATAGAGCGTTTCAGCGCACCACTATTTCCCTACCTGCACAAATCACCCCTGCAGATGGAGATCCTTTTGATGCCGTCATCAAGGATTTAAGTCTTCACGGCACTTGGGCTAAAGCCAAGCATGATCTTAAAATTGGTCAAGCGTGTAAAATCACCATCCAATTTGAGAACCATCAAGATGAACTTCCCATTCATGCGGAGGGGGCGATCACAAGAGTTCAAGATCATCATTTTGGTATTAAATTTGATACCATCGGTTTTGAATCACATGAAGAGCTAGAGAGCATGATTCTTCAACACTCGAACAACAAAGAACAATGCCTCAAAGAATTTACCAAAGAGTCTTTTTTCTTCGACCCGCTATCCGCTTTCGACTTTGACCCAATGAAACCACGCTAAAAAGGCCTTTTTTTTAACCCTATCTCTGTTTATGCTCTAGGTGTTAGTACCGCTGTGGCAACAGCGTTGAAGCCTTATCTTTATGGCCGCACATGCACATTGAACAGGCGCTCGTGTTCTTCCAGTGCATAACGATCGGTCATGCCGGCAATATAATCGGCAATAATCCTTGCCTGACGTTGCTTACTCAGTCCGTTTGCAGCTTTAGCTTCGAGCATCTCATGCTGCTGATTCTCAGGTAACATGGACGGATTCTGAATATAGACATCAAAAATTTCACATAATACCCGTTCAGCTTTGTTGGCCATGCGAGCAACGCGGTAATGGCGATACATATTTTTATAAAGAAATTTTTTCATCTCTCCATTGATACGACGCACAGGTTTTGAAAAACCGACAAGGGTGGAACCTGCGGCACGTACATCAGCAAAGCTCTTGATACCTTCGGCTTTAATGCGCTGACTTGTTTCTTCAACCACATCACCGATAAGAAAGTTAATCATCATACGTACTGTTTCATTTACTTTTAAACGTTCAATCACACCTGGAAATTCACGTTCTGCCTGTTCATAAAAACGGGCAAACAACTCCAACCCCATCAAGTCATCAATGGATAACATACCAGCGCGATATCCATCATCGATATCGTGATTATTGTATGCAATTTCATCCGCCAAATTACCAATCTGAGCTTCCAGTGCCGGCTGCTCATGCAGGTTAAAATGGCTCAAATCACTATTTTGTGGTGTATCATAGGTGGAGTGATGTTTCACAATACCTTCGCGTGTCTCGTAACTCAGATTCAAGCCAGTGAAAGCGGCATATTTATGCTCCAGGCTCTCTACAATGCGTAGTGACTGACGATTATGTTCAAAACCACCATAAGGCTTCATCATCGCATTCAAAGCATCCTGACCGGAATGCCCGAATGGCGTGTGCCCCAAATCATGGGCCAACGCTACAGCCTCAGCCAAATCTTCATGCAGACGCATAGATCGACAAATAGAGCGGGCAATCTGAGCCACTTCGATAGAATGGGTCAAACGGGTACGGTAATGATCCCCTTCATGGTTCACAAACACCTGTGTTTTATATTCAAGGCGGCGAAACGCGGTGGAATGAATAATACGATCACGATCACGCTGATAAGGGTTTCGATATGGTGATTCAGGTTCATCATGCACGCGCCCTCGCGAATGGCATGTTCTACAGGCATAAGAGGCCAGTGTTGTTTCATACGCCTGTTCCGTCATATTACCAACCTCATAAACTTAAGCTGAACGCATCAGAGACAACGCTTCCAGCGCTGCCTGACGAGGGTCTAAAGCTTGTAGAATTGGACGACCAACCACTAAAAAATCGGAACCACCAGCTATTGCAGAAGCAGGATCAGCGACACGTTTCTGATCCTGCACATCCTGGCCCCCCCAACGAATACCGGGAGTAACCGTTATAAAGTCACTGCCACAAGCCGCTTTAATCGCTGCGGCCTCAAACACACTGCAAACTACTCCATTCAAGCCTGCATCCTGCGCCATTTTGGCACGTTCAAGCGCCACAACTTTGGCTTGCTCTTTTGGCATCGCATCACTGGTTAACACAGTGACTGCAATCAGACGCATATCCGGAAATGCCACCGCAGCCTGAGCTGCCGCATTGAGCATTTCAGAACCACCTCCAGCGTGGACATTGATCATATTCACGCCCAAGCCACCAGCACTTTCAACCGCCTGCGCCACTGTATTGGGAATATCATGAAATTTCAGATCAAGAAACACACGATGCGACTGATTCAAATCACGTACCAAGGCAGGCCCTTCTGCTACAAACAGACGCAGACCCACTTTTAACCAGCCAACAGAATCACCCAGTCTATCCCGCATTTGCAATGCAGCATCGCTGCTGTTCACATCAAGTGCCACCATCAAACGATTCAACATATCTTCGTTCTGGTTTGCTATTCCGGTCATAACATCATTCGACATTACACGTTCTCCTCAGCTTTAGGATGCAACGTGCCCCATGAATGACATTGCGGGCACTGCCAACGCACCTCTACCACTTCGACACCACACTGTTCACAAACGTAATTCTTGGCTGTTTTGCGCCACTGGCGTGCAAATCCGGTATGTACATCTGAATCTTCTCCCAACGTTGCATTTAAACGTAAGGATTCACGCAGAGAGTGTGGGACAAATGATAACTCATCACATAAATTTCGGGCTTCTCTAATGCCTCGCTTCTCGGTCAGTGATTCAATCCAGGCCAGGATCAACTCCGCATCTTGTCCATCCAACCACAATTCACGTAACAGGTTCAGACCACGGGTTTGATAAAATGTTTCATGCTGCAACAACGAAGGAATCACCAGCGGAAAATGTTCGCGTGCCTGCTTCCACAAAGTCCGAACACCTGTTTCAGCTGCATCAAGATCCTGTCGATGCAAAGCCAGATCGATTTCAACAATACGCGCAGGTGCACATCTAACATCAAGCTCAAGTGCCCGGGCCGCGTCTGCCTGTGCACCCTCCTCATCATGCTGCTCAAAACGCTGCCGCGCCACTTCAGCAAACAAATACGCACGATGAGAACCATATGATTCATTGCGAACACGTTCCAGACGGGATAACAACTCCTCAGCCAGCAACCACTCTTTACTCTGCTCACGAATTCTTAAACTTGCTTCTAAAGCAGCGGCATGATCAGACTGAATATTCAAAGCTTTCTGATACTGTACAAGAGCCCGATCCAGCAAACCACCTGTCTGAAAATCGATGGCCAGGGCCACATGCGCTTGCAGATGAATATCCTGAGACAGATCAGGACGCGCTAAGAGGTTCTGATGGATACGAACAGCACGGCCAATTTCACCACGGGCGCGAAACATTTCACCAAGTGCCATATAGACATCAGCTGCTTCAGAACGCAAACGCGCTACCTGCACCATCTCTTGCAATGCACGATCAGGCTCATCAGAGAGCAGATAATTGATGCCACGTAAAAGTGGTGAAATACGCTCATCTTCTTCATGATTGGATTCGATATCTTCTTGAACCGGACGTAAGACCAACGCCACCAACACCACCAGTGCAAAGGCTGTAATAGCCAACAACAGTGTATTCATACGTCGTCTTGCAATGGAATATTTCTGAGATTATCCACTTCTCGTTGTAAGCGTGCATGCTCGGCTTTCAGCCAGGTGATCTCTTGTTTGTGTTTGCGCCTGGAGAAGGTCAAGGCCAACACACCGCCAGTAAAACCAAGCATAAAGGCCAAAAAAACCGGAATATAAATAGGAACTTCAGAGCTAGTAACACCAAGAAAATGTACTTGTACCGGCAATAGATTTGCCATGGCAAACATGGTGGCAAACGAGGTCAATACAATGACCAGTAGAACGTTTATCCAGTTCACCGAGTTAAAACTTTGCATAAAATGATTATTCAGCGGAGCTATCCACGCGCTCACGTAGTTCTTTACCGGGTTTAAAATGTGGAACACTTTTAGCTGGAACCATAACAGAGTCGCCAGACTTTGGATTTCTGCCCAAGCGTGCATTACGCTGTTTGGTGGTAAAACTACCAAAACCACGCAATTCAACATGATCCCCTGTTGCCAGAGCATCACCAATCACAGTGAAAATCGTATTCACTACCACTTCAGCTTCGCGGCGGGTAATGCCTTCCTGCTTTTCAGTAATCATTTCAATCAATTCAGATTTTGTCATTTCACTCTCCAAGCATGGCAAGACTAGATACTCCTCGCCAATCCACAAGTCCTTCGCAAAAACAGAACCAACTCAAGAGCCTTGTAAAACGCCCGGGTGGAGAAGATATCCCCACCCAAGCTTTACAAGTCACCTTTTCATATCTGCTTATTACAGCTGTTTATCTAAAAATTTACGTTGCAATTCCAACGCCAATGCAGATGGCGTTGACTCTGAAGCATTTTTCTGTGAATAGTTACGTACTGCATCCCGTTCTTCATCACGCAACTGCTGGCTAATAGACAAGCTAACCTGTCTGCGCTTGCGATTGACTTCAATAATTTTCGCTTCAACCGTATCGCCAACTTTCAGGTCTGCATCTTCACGGGGTACTTCGCGACGGGCCAGAAAAGCCTGCACGCCATCAGAAACTTCAACCACAGAACCACCCTGATTCAGCTCAACCACCTTGCCATTGACGCTATCGCCACGCTTCACACCCGACATAAATACTTCAAATGGATCTCCGGAAAGCTGTTTAATGCCAAGCGATATACGCTGTTGTGCAACATCAACACCCAATACGACAGCTTCAATTTCCTGACCCTTGCTGTATTCAGGTAATACTTCCGTACCTTTTTTATCCCATGACAGATTTTCCAGATGAACCAATCCATCCATACCACCAGCCACCGGCACAAAGAAACCAAAATCAGTAACATTTTTGATTTTACCAGTCACATGTGAACCGATTGGATGATCAGCCAACCAAGACTGCCATGGATTTTCACTCACTGCTTTCAAACTCAAACGGATACGACGTGCTTCAGCATCTACTTCCAAAACAGAGACATCAACCACATCCCCTTCTGCTAACACAGAGGCAGGTTTCACATCATGCTTGATCCAGCTTAGTTCTGAGCGATGGATCATGCCTTCAATACCCGGTTCAATTTCAATCACTGCACCAAAGTCCAATAAACGGCGTACTGTACCTGTTAAACGCATACCTGTTTCATAATTTACAGCCACATTATCCCATGGATCAGACTGTAACGCCTTCATAGATACAGATACTTTTCCAGTTTCTGCATTTAATTTCACAATCTCAACAGTCACACTCTGGCCAGCAGCTAACATTTCCGATGGATGTTTAATGCGTCTCCATGAGATATCAGATACATGTAAAAGTGCATCTACACCACCTAAGTCAACAAAAGCACCAAAATCGGCCATACGTTTGACTACACCGGTAAGTTTATCACCAACGGCTTTTCCTTCGAAGAAAACAGCGCGCTGCGCATCACGCTCAGCAGCCATTGGTTTCTTACGCGACACCACCACATTTTCAGGTTTACGACGTGCTTCCAGCACTGCCACCTTACACGTTTTTCCTATGATATCTTCAGCATTAATGTGCATATCCGTATCAGCTTCTGAGCGTGGCATAAATGCGTTCAAACCGGACAGGCTAACGCGGTAACCACCCTTCACTGCCGCCGTTACAACAGCATCAACCGCGTCACCACTTTCAGCGGCTGCAGCAACTGCTGTCCATGCCTCACGTTGTTTCACTTCTAGAACAGATAACTTCACGCCACCGCTAGTGGACTGAACCAGCGCATCAATTTCATCACCAACAGCAGGTAATGCTATGCCAGACTGAACAAACTCAGCCGCAGGGATCGTACCCTCATCTTTGGCACCCACATCAATAGTTACAGTATCAGCGGTTACGCTCACCACCATGCCTGTGATCATTTCTCCGCGTTTAACAATTGGCTTTTCTTTCAAAGAAGCTTCAAACATCAGTTTGAACGACTCTTCCTCTTCAGCCTCAACTGTTGATGACACAGTTTTCTCTTCTGTCACCTCAACATCCTGTTTCACTTCGATATTTGGTGTCAATGTCACTTCAGCCTCTTGTTTCACTTCGGCGTCTTGTGTCACTGCAGCGGTCTTCTCTTGCTGTGTGCTTTCCAAGCTGTTGGTTTCGCTCATGTTGTACCATCCCAGTTACTCAATTCATCAAGAATTGTTATTCAGTATTGTGTATTTTTTTATCTCGTTTTCTATTGCTTTATTACGGCACTGACCTTGCAATCAGTTTTCTACGTTCTAACACACCAAGCATGCGATCTATGACTTCATCAACACGCAAAGTAGTTGAATCTATGGCTATAGCATCATTAGCCTGTTTCAGCGGCGCATGCTGACGTTCAGCGTCGCGTTGGTCACGCATTTTCAACTCTGCCAGCACGCCTTCAAGACTACTATCGCTATCATCTTTGAGCTGAGCCCAACGTCTGCGAGCTCGCTCGCGTACTGAGGCGGTCAAAAAGAACTTGGCTGGCGCGTTGGGTAAAACAACCGTACCAATATCACGACCATCCATAATACAGCCTTTTTCAGCCAAAAGATGTTGTAATCCTAATAATTTCTCACGTACTGACAGCATTGCGGCAACCTGTGATGCCGCCGCACCTACCTGCTCATTACGCAACTGAGATGTCACATTTTCACCTGCAAAAAAAATACCATCTACTGTCCAGTGAATATCTGTTAGCAAATCATCCACCAGAGCAGCTACATCGGATTCACAATGTAATGACACATCACGTTGCAACGCCACTGAACCTGTCAGACGATATAGCAGACCGGTATCCAATACCGGCAAAGCCAGTTCATCAGCCAACATTTTAGCAACGGTGCCCTTGCCTGAGCCCGATGGCCCATCAATCGCAATCGTTAAGCCCTCGATAGGGTTCCAGTCACTCACGCCTGACTCCTTTCAGCTCACCCATCACGTATTCTTCCATCAGGCATTCTGCCAGCGTACATTCATACCAATACGCTGTGCCAAAGATACAAAATTTGGAAAACTGGTCGCAATAGCTGCTGCATTATGGATACGAATTTCAGATTTAGCCCGTTGTGCTGCCACTACCATGGCCATCGCAATGCGGTGATCACCATGCGCATCGACATCGGTAGCACCAGCCAGACTAGCTAAGCCCTGAATCACCGCACCATCAGGTTTCTCATCAATATCAGCCCCTGCTGCACGCAGTGCATCTGCCATCACAGCAATGCGATCAGACTCTTTTACCCGCAACTCTTCAGCATCGCGCAAAACAAACTCACCATCAGCCAACGATGCCGCTGCAAAGATCACCGGAAATTCATCAATAGCATCCGGCACATCATTCGGATCAACCAGCAGAGCATGCAACCCACCCGACCTGACACGCACATCAGCAACAGGTTCTTTACCCACCATACTCTCATTCAACAATGTTACATTCGCACCCATACCATGCATCACACGGCGCCAGCCATCTCTGCGCGCATTGATACCAATACTTTTCAGCGTGATATCTGAGCCTTCAACCAAACTGGCGGCTACCGCAAAGAAGCAGGCCGATGAAGGATCCGCAGGAATATGCACTGCATCCTTAGGTGCCGTAAGTTGATCACATGGTGAGAGAGAAATAGTACCATCATCAGCCACATCCACCGGCTGACCGAATAGCGGTAACATGCGCTCAGTATGATCACGGGTTGGTTTGGGTTCATTCACGGTAGTCACACCATCAGCATAGAGACCTGCCAGTAACACACATGATTTCACCTGCGCACTAGCCACTTCAGAGACATGATGGATGGCTTTTAGTTTACCACCGCTAATAGTGAGCGGTAACAGATTGCCTCCATCACCACCTTCCACCTTGGCACCCATACGGCGTACAGGTGCTACCACCCGCTGCATCGGACGCTTACATAACGAAGCATCTCCAGAGATCGTTGATGCAAAGCCTTGACCGGCCAACACACCAGTCATCAGACGCACACAGGTACCCGCATTACCGGCATCGAGCACCCCTATCGGCGCTTTCAGACCATGCAAACCTACGCCGTGAACACGTAAGGAAGTCTTCTTATCATTGAGCCACTCAATCTTGACGCCCATGTCGATAAACATCTGAGCGGTTGAAATATTATCTTCACCGGGTAAAAAGCCGTGCACTTCTGTCACACCATCAGCCAGTGATGCCAGCATCACCGAACGATGCGACATGGATTTATCACCGGGTACGACAATATCCCCTTTCAATGGGCCGCTAGCAGGGCCTGCGATTAGTGTTCCACCAACATTCATAGCATTTTTCCCATCATAACGATTTCCCATACGTGTTAAGCCATGCATCGCGTGCCTGTTTGGCTGAACTGAAATGTTCCAACAACTGCTCGCCTTCATCTGACCTTAAAGCATCTTTCAAACTATTTAATTCATCCTGTAAAGCATCGAGCTGGCGAATCACAGCAGCACGATTACACAGGGCAATATCCCGCCACATCTGCGGAGAAGATGAAGCGATACGTGTAAAGTCACGAAAGCCTCCGGCAGCAAACTCAAACGGATCATGCTCTTCATTACCCTGTTTGCGCACGGCATTGACCAATGCAAACGCAGCTAAATGAGGTAAATGACTGACTGCCGCCAAAAAATCATCATGCTCTGCCGGCGCCATACACATCACACGACTACCAACCGCTTCCCACATCTCTTGCACGCGCTGCACAGCATCAGCTCTGGTATCGGCATCCGGGGTCAAAATACACAGACGCCCATCAAACAGCTCGGCAAACGCAGCTCCTGCACCGGATTGTTCTGTACCGGCAATCGGATGCCCCGCCACAAACCGAGAACTATTAGATAGATAAGAGCGTGCTTCGATCATCGCAGACTGTTTGGTACTACCAACATCCGTGATTATTGCCATTGCTGAAAGGTGGGGTGCCATCGCCTTGAATACCGACGCATACGCAGACATCGGCACAGCCAACACCACCATATCTGCACCACGCACTGCTTCAGCAATATCATGTGTCCAGTCATCAACTATTCCCAGCTCTTGAGCCAGCTCCAGATTAGCACGACTACGCCCTACTCCGGTAACGCGCTCAACAAGGGCTGCTTTTCTCAAAGCCAAACTAAGCGAGCCTCCAATGAGACCCGTGCCAATTACGACCATATGTTGTATTGGATTCATGGGCTTAAATCTCTCCTGCAATATGATTTAACGCCACTAAAAATGCTGCATTCTCCTCAGCACTACCTACCGATATACGCAAATATTCAGGCATACCATATCCGGCTAAGGGACGAGGAATGATGCCCTGATCTTCCAATCCTCTCAAAATCTCTGCACTTTTAGAGTGCCTCAGCAACACAAAATTAGCAAAACAGCGGCCTCCCAATAATCCCATAACATCGAGTGCCGCTTCCAGTTTATCACGCTCAACTGCCGTTTTAGCCACTTTGTCCTTTACCCAGTCATGATCATCCAGAGCCGCCATGGCTGCTACTTGCGCCAACAGATTCACATTAAACGGCTCCCGAAAACGATTCACCACAGCAATCAGCCCAGCATCAGCTACAGCATAACCAACACGACAACCAGCCAGACCATAAGCCTTGGAAAAGGTCCGACTAATCACCAAACCAGGATGTTTCAATGTATGTACGGAATCTCCTAACCGATAAGCAACAAAATCATAATAGGCTTCATCAATAATCACGACGACATTTCGTGGTAACTGATCCAGGAATAACTGCATCGCATCATTATCTAACAATGTTCCGGTTGGATTATTCGGATTAGCAATGCACACGACTTTGGTTTTATCTGTAACAGCAGCAGCCATTGCATCCAGATCATGTGTTAAACCATCGGATTCCGGTACGGCAATGCCAGTCGCTCCTGCAGCCTGTGTGGCCAGTGCATAAACAATAAAAGCACGCTGAGCATAAATCACTTCATCATCAGGACCAGCAAAACTGCGAATCAATAGTTCCAATACTTCATTGGAACCATTGCCAACCAGAATCTGTTCTCTCTTAACAGCATGAAATTCAGCCAACTTCAATTTCAATGCATTAGCATCACCATCGGGGTAGCGGTGCACCTCACTCGCAGCCTTTTTCATCGCTACAATCGCTTTTGGTGATGGCCCGTATGGATTCTCATTTGAAGCCAGTTTTACTGCATGTGAAAGCCCTTTCTCACGCAACAGTTGCTCTACCGGTTTACCCGGCACATAAGGGTAAAGGCCAGCAGTTTGGGCAACGGCCCATGCCATCCAATCAATGCTCATCATTACTCACCACAGAGAGCACGAAGGGCACGAAGACGTTTATTGTCCTATAGTCTTTATTCACTGTTTCCACCCTTCAGCCACAGATGAACACAGATGGACACAGATAGTGTCTCACAGGTGAACCAAGTGGATATTTTTTATCTTTCCTTTGCGTAACTTTGCGTACTCTGCGGTGAAACGTTTATAGTGGCCTAGAAACCGGGTATGAGCCCAGCACTTTGATAAAACCACCCAATTTTGATTGAATCTCAGCAATCGCATTGGCGACATCAACATCATCACGATGGCCCTCAATGTCTGCAAAGAACACATACTGCCAAAGCTGTTTTTTGGATGGGCGGGATTCGATGCGTGTCAAACCAATACCACGTTCGGCAAATGAGGTAATCAGCTTATGCAGTGCGCCCGGTTCATCTTTAATCGACATCACCAATGATGTCTTATCTTCACCGGAAGCTGGAGAATCATGCTGGCCGATTACAAAGAAACGGGTGGTATTATCATGAAAATCTTCAATATTACGTTGCATTAAAGGTAGCTCTGACTGATCCACAATAGAATATGGGCCAACCACAGCACACTTTTTCCAATCCAGAGCACTTACACTACTGTTTCTGGCTTCATCCACGATTTGAGCCGCCCTGATCGTGGATGACGATTCCATCAAACCGGCATTGGGCAGGTGTGATGCAATCCAGTTACGACACTGGCCCAGTGGCTGCGGATGCGAAATAACCGTTTCAATCTCATGAAGATTATCAGCATAAGAGAACAGATGGTGATGAATCGATAGCTGCACTTCAGCACAGATAAAGACATTGCGCTCCATATCTGCAAACAGATCCAGAGTCGGCGTCACAGCCCCTTCAAAGGCATTTTCCACCGGCACAACACCATAGGTTGCACGTCCGGACTCCACTTCATCAAAGACCATGGCCAATGAACCACAAGGCATATAAGTCGGCGTTGCACCAAATTGCCGAGTGGATGCGGTATGACTAAACGTTCCTTCAGGGCCTAGATATGCAATTGTCATCGGATGTTCAAGCGCCAGACAGGCACCAATAATTTCACGATAAATACCGTGAATCGCAGCATCAGGAATTTTAGTTTCATGCGAACATTCAGCCGCTGCATCATTTTGCGATAGCAATCTGCGAATAATGGAGGCCTCACGGCTCGGCACATAAAATGGTGCATCACCGGTATTCTGTTTGGCTTCACCCACTTGCGTAGCCAACTGCGCCCGCTTGCGAATCAAGCCCAGAATTTCATCATCAACTGCATCAATCGACACGCGTAGTTTGTTTAATTTTGTTTCCAAATCACCCATGCCAGCACGCTAGCAGCACTCTAATTGTCATTCCATGATCAGACGTCTGCTGTCCAGAAAAACAACAAACCTTATGCACGTTCGCTTGTTACGTCTCCATAGGAGTCTGCCAAACCTACACCTAATAATAAGGCCGCCAACAAGCCAGAAAAGTGTTCCTCCATCGATGGCGCAAATAAACCATGACTGGCAAGTGCTACTGCCGATAGGCAAATCAATGGTGCTGTGCCGGATCCACCCCAGTCTTGCCCCCTGCTTTCTCGCACCCAAACAACAAAGAGAAACAACAATAAACCAAGCCCTATAGGCCCCCATCGGACAAGATCAAGCAGATATTGATTATGAGGGTGTGCAAACGTGATACGCTGCGTATGCCCTTGCCGTTGTGATATGTTTTTCACCGCTTGCGGTAAACCGCCGGTTCCTACGCCCAACAAAGGATATTGTTTCCAGATATCAACACTCACTGCTAGCATATAAAAACGCTGATCTGTTGAACTGCCCGTGTATGCTGACTCACTGACGACACCGGTCGAGATATTGGTAGTTATACCATGCCAGGCCATTTGCCACCGATCCTTATTCGGCCCAATCAACAGACTTAAGATAATCAGCAGTACAAACAAGCCTGCACCAATCATCAAACGGCGCATATTCACCTTGCGAAGATGATAGACAGCAACCACCACCATCAACAAAGTCGCCACCAGTAGCCCTGCCCGGCCCAGCGACAATAAAACCATCAGATAAGCCCATGATGTCAAAGCCCACAACCCTATACGTTGCCAGCCACTATAAATCCAACCCAGATGCAATAACCATGCGCCCCATAGCCCGTACACCACACCAAATCCAATGTGTCCGATATGTCCGGTAGCATCATTCATAGAGGATCCGCCGACCGTAACTTCAACCAAGCCAAACATTTGCATCACACAATAAAATAGATTCAACGTAAGCCCGGCAGATAAAGCGACAAGAAAACGCATACGCCACTGAGCATCTGCGAGCACGGCGATGACTACCGGAATTAATAACCAGAACCATTGGCGACCTAAAACATGAACACCCCACGCCACATCCAGGCTCCAAATCAACCCCAGAACCATCAGAAGAAGATAAGCAATAAATGCGATCAACAACAGCCTGTTACCTTGCCAAAAGCAAACCATCCCTTGCCACCATTGACCTGACAACACCGCCACACCTAGTGCAACCCCCAATGCGACATTGGTTGCTCCTACCGAAAATGGAAATGCGAGCGCTCCGATACAGAGAAAGAAAGGGCTTAGCTGAGAAATCCATTTCAAGCTCACTGTTGTGCCTCCATACGATGAACCTGTATAGCCAGCAAAACATACAACAGCACCCAGCCCAAGAGCACCGCGTAAGTCAGTACGTTGTTATGTGAGAAAATTAGCAGGAGCCCAGATGAACCAGCCAACACCATCAACACATATTCGGCTAAGACCGTTTTTTTATGTCCCCAACCCAATTGAACCAGACGTTGATAATAATGCGAACGATGCGCTTCCCAAATCCGCTCTTTGTTCATGATTCGGCGAATCAGAGTCACCGTTGCATCTACAACGAAGGGCGAAAAGACAAGCAACGGAAACCACCAGACAAAAAAGCCATCATGAATACCCCACAAGCTAAAAGCAGCTGCCAACAAACCCAGCGTAGCCGAACCTGCATCGCCCATAAATATTCTGGCAGGTGGAAAATTCACACAGAGAAAACCGAGCGCGGCCGTTGCTACAACGCCTGCATACAAGGCATATTCAGATCCTCCCTGCAACCAAGCCGCCAAGGCACGAAAACCAAAACCAAGCAAGGTCATACCACCAGCGAATCCATCCATACCATCCATAAAATTATACAGATTAAGCATCCAGACAATGGCAAACCAGGTAAATATCGCTCCAAACCATCCATCGAACAAAATCATTTCACCAACAATCAATATAACTGCAGCAATGCCATGCACCAGAATACGATGTAAGGGACTGAGTTCACACAGGTCATCTAATAATGAGATTGTAGCGATCAATGCCGCTGCAACAGCAATCCAGCTCATCGTTTGAGGCCACGATTCAATATATGTCAAAATCAACCACGTAAAACTGATAGCAATTAATATGGCCACTCCACCACTGCGAGGTGTGGGCTGCGCATGCAAAGAACGTTCATTAGGCGTATCCATGATAGTCAAAGGGGATTTATCAGAAATTAACCACAGCGTAAGCAAAAGTGCTAATACAGCTGAAACCATCAATACGATCATAATATTGATACCTCCAGTGCATCCTCATCCAAGCAATCATCCTGTATCATTAACTGTTCTTCCCCTTTTTTTTATCAACAGCATATCTTTGATTTCATTTTCGACTAACACGCTTTTCATTCACCACGACGCACTTCAAAACAAAGATTATACTAAAAGCTTCTACAATCTCACATCTCAAATTATTTTCTTTTCAAGAGCATCTGATAAAACTCCACCCATAAATGAGTCACGCGATCACTGGAAAACAACCTATGGACTCGATCCATTGCACGCTTACCAAGCTGCTCGCGTAATAGATCATCATCTAGCAGCTGCTGCATAGCATCGCTTAACGACTGCGGTTGCCCGACATTAAACAACACGCCTGTTTCATTTTCTTTCACGGCATCAGTAATGCCATAAATACGTGAACCAACCGTAGGCACTCCACATGCAGCCGCCTCCAGAATAGCAACGCCAAAGCTCTCCCGATAACTCGGCAGACAAAATAGATCAGCAGCTGCAAAATATTGTTGAGAATTTCGCGTATAACCCTTTATACGCAAGCGATTACTACGCGAGCCACAGGCAGCTTCAATCTCTTCTCCTAATCCATCTTCATCCGGGCCAACAATCCATAACCAGACCGTCTCATTCGGATCATCCAACAATGCGAAAGCACGCGCCAAGTCCAAAACACCCTTATCTCTTTTCAGTCTGCCAAGAAACAACACAACCTTTACTGACTCAGGCGTACTCATCTTCTGCCGCATGCTATATTTCATCTGCAGATCAGGCTTAAACCGGTCAATATTAACCCCGGCGACAGAACCATCACCCAGCACACGACATTTACTCCGGCCAACCAATTTACCAGCCACCAAGAAGTCAATCTGAGACTGACTATCTGATAATAAGTGTGTAGCCAACGTCATCGTCATGCGGTCAATATTCTTGAGCAACAATCGAGACAATCCATCTCTTGTCACCCATACCTGACCACTAAGATTATGGATTCGTACGGAATGCGAGGTGAGCTTTGCAGCCAACATCGCCAGCAGACCCGCCTTGGGCGTAATCGAATGCACAACATCAAAAGGTTCCGCTCGAAACAAACTAATAAGTTGAAATAACGCCCGCAAATCAGCCAGAGGCTTGATCTCTCTTTCAATCGCAACAGGGATAACACGCACATCACTCAAACCATAATCATCAAGGAAATGGCAATTATCAGTATTCACCACAAGCGTAACATCATATTCCCGGCTCAATACACGTAACGGTTCTATAAGAAAAAAGTGCACCACGATTTCCGCAGATGCAACAAGGCATATCTTTTTCACACCCTTTCACCCGCCTGAACACACTTCAATTTTCGCAAAATATCGTACCACTCGGCTCGCGTTTTTTCATCAAGAGGAAGCAAAGCGTTGCGTAAAGTATGCAAACCCAACCCATGCCTCAGCATATCAGCAAATATTTTTGCCATTTGAACGGATAAAATTTTCACCGCATCTACATAAAAACCTGATACCAATGCTTCACGCCCCAATGAACGCAACACCACCATACGAGCACGATACATTTTTTTCAGCACTCTCGCTTCCCGATAGGCCAATAAAGGTTCCGATAAACAGGCAAAGTGGCTTTGCCTAAAACTTCGATATAGCAAATCCTGATCTTCTGCACCATCTGCACATGTACGATAGCGATAATGACGAAACCAATGCAAACGTCCCATCCATGTTGGATGAGCCATATAAAATCCACGCCATGGATGCCTGCAGATATATTCATGCGTACCGCTGCCCACATCCCACTGCCCCAGAACTTCATCAGTCCCTTCAAACACAACAACATTAGCGGATAACAGATCCACATCAGGATGCGCCTGTAGATAAGCCAACTGCTTCTCTAGTCGCTGAGGAAAACTAATATCATCCTGATCCATTCTGGCAAAGTACTCTCCTCTAGCCATATCCATAGCCATATTCAAACGCGCAGAAAGACCGATATTTCCCTCGCCCTCCACCAGCCGAATTCTTGAATCATCAAAGGAACGCATGACAGCCAAACTGTCATCAGTCGACGCATCATTCAGAATGATTAACTCCCAGTCACTAAAGCTCTGCATCAACATCGAACAGATAGCAACAGACAGGGTCGCAGCGCCGTTATAAACAGGCAGCGCTATAGTCACCAACGGCTGTTTATCGGTGCTAGGTTCCCCTCTAAGACCTAACGTTTTCACTGATCGCGCAACCATTCTAAATGGTTAAGAATACCATCAGACAACGACACTTCAGGCGACCAGTTAAATGCTTCAATAGCTTTAGAAATATCCAACACCACCTCCTGAACATCACATGCACGACCTTGACGATAGTCGACCTGTAAATCCTCATCAGCCAGATCACGTATCAAATCAACAATCTGATTAATCGAATTCCCCTCTCCACTACCCGCATTGAAGACACCACACGTTTCACTATCCAGGGCACTTACACATAAACGTGACAGATCGCTTACATGCATATAATCACGCACAACAGAGCCATCGCCCCAGATCTCCAAACGTTCTCCAGCCAATATCCGAGCCAGAAAGGTACCAATCAGGCCCTGCACACCAACATGCCCCTGCCTTGGCCCATAAGGATTTGAAGGGCGCAAAATAATAGGCTTGAAGCCATAAAGCTGCTGATACATTAGTAAGTATTTCTCAATCGCGACTTTCACCACACCATATGAACTAATCGGATTCAAAGGCTGGTCTTCACCAATAGGTGAAATCACAGTATTTCCATATACTGCCCCTCCAGAAGAGAGATACAGTATCCGATGCAGACCTTTTTTCTTCATCTGCTCTAACAGCTTCAATGTATTCACAAGATTGCTTTCAACATCCACAACCGGATCCAAATTGGATGTCCCTGGCACAGTCGAACTAATCAGAAGACAAACAGCTTCCATACCATCAAGCGCTTCTGCAACCTGAAATGTATCGTCAAATCGCCCGAACCTGTACTCAACCTGCTTTAGCGGTTCCCGATAACGCTCCGGCGAACGATCAAACACACGTACTTTATGCCCTGCTGCAACCAAATAATCTACAACATGAGAACCAATAAAACCATTGCCACCTAGAACTAAAACTCTCAAGCAAACCCCCACATCAATAACAAAACACTAATCATTTAACTCTGTTTGTAAAAAATACGTCCAACCCAACCTGTTACTGAATAGGTTTTTTTACCCAGATAACGCCAACTAAATTCATATAACAATCTTCGAGCAGCTCTGGGCCCTCGCTGCTTCCCCCATATCAAGATACAAGGTAGCAACAGTATATATCTCAGAAAACAAAGCAGTAAATGCGGTCGATATGATCGCGCAAGTTTATCGAAAGCAATGAAATCAATACCATGATCAGCGGTGCACCGTAGAAGCCTCTTTGCAAGTGCCTCTTCAATAATGCATCCAAAGCGAGACTCATACGTATGTTCATTTTTGGTACGCTCAAATCCAGCTAATGCGATAGCATCGCGTTTCTCTGGATGTGCTAAAAGTTCACGAATATGATTGGCTAATTCATCAATATTCTCAAACACAACCATCTCTCTTCCCAACGCAAAAAACTCATCCAAATGCTCTGCAGGCTCAGTTGCCAACAAACCTCCGGCCCCCGGCACCTCAAACACACGTGCCTTGATCTGCCGACTACGCACCTGTTTTCCATCTTCGATCACCACACCCGAATCTCCAAAATTAAGACTGATCTGAGAGGCTCGCATAATTTCGGTAATTTTTTCAGCAGCTACGGGGCCGGCCGGCCAGCCATAGCCAAATGTATCAACATGGATACCTCTATTTTTTAATGATTCCACCCATTCAGCACGATTTCCATAATTTGAACCAATAAAGCTCACTTGATATTCACATTGTTTCGACATCAACGGAGGTAACATGTGCGTTGAATCAGCGGCCCACTGCGACAATGTGAAGTTATTCAATCCATCTGCAATACTTTTCTTCAAGGCTGACGGATAAGTAGTCACATAAAGATCAAAAAGTGGCGCAATAAATTTAGAAAACTGTTCGTATTTCCATGAATCATCCGCCGCCCAGTGAATCAAAGCCGCATGACTACCATCCCGAATCAACTGCAGCGTTTCCATCCAGATTTCATACGTCATAAACACACAAAAAATGAGGTCCGGCTGTTCAGAATCGACCAGCTGCAATAATTGACGATTCATATCCTCAAAATCACGATAGGTTGATTTATCCAAACTCTCGAAAAACACTACCTCATGACCAAGGTTTTCCAGGGCAGGAATAAAATTAGAGTATTCGTAACCTAAGCCACGCTCAGGATCACCATAATTATGTTTGCCAAACACACAAAGTACTTTCACTCTTAATTTTCTCTGTGCTGATCATCCGGCTTTCGTGCCACAGCCATCATCGAGCGTGTCCAGATACGCGGAGTTCACACGGCAAGTCCAAACACCTGGACTCGCGGTCTTCTGGCAAAAATGAGCCCAAGCGGCAAGCATACCATTTAGCCATTTTTGTAAACTGTAAACGCAAGCTACCCTCATCCAGAAGGCCTCGTGCTTTGGTCTGATAGCCATAATAGATACTCTTGTAATCAGCCATCAA
>JAUZQJ010000096.1 GCA_030951045.1 Mariprofundus sp. | reverse complement strand
TAAATCACCGAATAGATAAAGTCGTTATAATCAATGACGCCATCAGCGGCCAATTTTAATGCCGACACTGATTTGGCTTGCATACCATTCTCTGAGGCAATGCGCTGCATCTCCTGCCCCTTCACACCATCGTGAATGGCTTGTCTTACCTTCTCATTGACGACAAGAAACTCATAAGACATCACCCGTCCAGCATAACCGGTCTTATTGCAATGCTCACAACCTACCGCTTTATACAAATGGTCAGGCTTATCCAAACCAAGGTCGGTTATCATGGTAAAGGCAGGATCATCTCTGTCCAGCTCAGCCCGACACTCCATACAGAGTTTTTTAAGCAAGTTCTGGCTAATAACACCAAGCAATGCAGGAGCGATGAGATAGTTCGGAATACCCAGATCATTCAAACGAATAATGGTATCAACAGCAGAGTTGGTATGCAGGGTGGAAAACATCAGATGCCCGGTAAGCGCTGCTTCAATGCCTATCTCTGCCGTTTCAGGATCACGCATTTCACCAATCATAATAATATCGGGATCGTGTCTGAGCACATTGCGCAGAATACGGGCAAAGGTCATGCCGATCTTGCTGTTAACCTGAATCTGATTGGCATCATCGATTTCTGATTCAACCGGATCTTCAATGGTTAAAATGTGGGCAGGCAGATGTGAAATTGATTTTAGCAATGCAAACAGCGTGGTTGATTTACCGGAACCGGTCGGGCCTGTTACCAGCACCAGACCATACGGTTTGCGTGCCATAATCGAGAGTTGATGCATATCTTCTTCACGTAAGCCAAGCACATCCAACTCAACAGCCATCTCTTTATTTAACACACGCAGCACCAGTGATTCACCAAAGGTATTAGGGATACAAGAGACACGAAATTCATATTTATGTTTGCCATCGCGCAACTGCAAACGACCATCCTGTGGCATGCGCTGCTCGGCTATATCCATACCACATAGAATCTTGATTCTGGCGGAAATCTGTTTGCATAAACCCTTATCCAGCGCACTATCTGACAACAGTTGCCCATTGAGTCGATAAGCCAGAATAATTTTCTTGGCCTGTGGTAAAATATGGATATCGGATGCTTTTTTTCTAATACCATTGCGAATAATACGATTCACCAAACGCACAATAGGAGCATCTTCAGCAGACTGGGTGATCTCCAGCTCATTCATCGGCTCATCCGAATCGACATCTTCCCCTTGCAGGAACTCACACGACAACTCTTCATCCGCCAAATCTTCTGCAAGCAATCCGGCTATAGCACTCTTTAGTTGTGACGACTTCACCATCACTTCATGCACTTTTTTACCAGTCTTAAAGGTTATTTGATCATACGCTTCCAACCCCATCGGATCTGCCAGCGCAATGGTCAATGAGTGTGCATCGGTATTAATCGGCATGATCTGATATTTCTCAACCACATCCCGGCCAATTTCAGTACCCGCCATCGGATTGACTTCATAGGTATCCAGATCAACTGTGGGCAAGCGAAACTTCTTCGCCAATGCCGATAGCAGTTCATCTTCGGTAATCACCTGAGAGCTAAGTAATACTTCACCAATACGCATACCACGGACTTTTTGTTCATCCAGGGCAAACTGCACATCATCTTCAGTAATTAACCCGGCCTCGACCAGAATTTCACCCAAACGCATTTTTTTTCGGCTCTGAATTGCCAGTGCAGTATCGATATGTTTATCCTGAATTTTCCCTTTCTCGATCAGAATATGACCAAGCTGCTTCACCTCCGGATTGGCCGACTGATGATCTAATGCCTCCTGCACATCATCGGCTGTCACCAACTCCTGATCAACGAGCAGATCACCCAACTTCATACGCTGCTGGTTCTGTAAGGTCAGGGCATGATCCACATCACGATCCTCCACCTTTCCCAGACCTTTCAACACATCACCCAATGAAGGCATGCTTTGCGACTGTGCTTCCAGAGCATTTTGTAACTCTTGAGGATTAATGCTGTGCTGATCAATCAGCAGATCACCAAGGCGTTCCGGTTTTTCCTGATAACGGATGCCATGATGATAAAAAAACATACGTTCATACGGAAAGCTATCGCCTCTGCCAACGGCAAAAAAACCGGGGGTATTGGACATGGCAGGAGATGCATAGATTTCAAAACTATCAAGATTAACTGTGATTATTTTCAATGCATCCAGATGCTGTGATTTATTTGAATGTTCTACAGCCACATCATCTGCATAATGCAGCCCGATATAGACAATATCTTCGATATCCAGTTTTCGGGAGCCACCATCCTCGACTTGAGTTTTGTCAAAAAAATGTAATGTATTCATGATCGGTGAGAAACCGAGCATATGACCTTCAAGCATCTCTCCATTCATGAGATTTATGGTGACATCCTGATGCCGATTCACTTTACGAACTGATGCTTGCACCATGTTTTTACCTCACAACCATCAATATTTCACCGTCAATACCTAAGCCGATTGCTGCGTGTCATCTGATGATAGCGAATCACCAAAACACGCATTCCAGACATGCGTTGGTAGAAAATAACAAAAACGTTCCCAACGCGCCTCATCAGAGCGTTCACTGAGCTGATTGATCAAGGCATTCCTTTCATCAAAACGGGCTGTCTCATGATACAATTGCGCTTTTAATGCCCATGCTTTGAGGGAATCAGGGCTTTGGCTATCCACCTTAGCCAGAAGCTGTTCGGCTTTTTCATAATGGCATTGACCCAGCTCCTCCTCTATCTGATTGAGTAAACCGGTTACGTCGTCAGATAGTGATTCCGCTTTCGGATCAGCATGTTTTCCTTCATCATCGCTATCGATAGCACTTCCTTTATCCGAAGGAGCTGGCCTGGCATGCTGTCTATCCTTCATCGCCACGACTTGACGACCATGATCATTATCTACCCCATGATCCTGCTCGCCAGTGCGTTTCGACAATTCATCAGCCGCTGGTTTATCCGGACTTTTTTTTCGTTGCATCATCAACATCAGAAGCATGCAAATCAAGGCCACCAATAGAACAACAATCAAGATAAACTGCCAGTTCAACCATGACGACTCTTGAGCCGATAATGCCTGAGTACGGGTCTTGATCATTTCGATATCTTTTTGCATGCGATGAATATCAGTTTTAACACCCTGCATAGATAAGCTCAGTGTAGATATCGTTTCATCCAGTGTAGTCATCTGCAATTTACCGTTCATCATCACCTTATGAAGACTCTCAAACTGTTGCCCCATATCCGACCTTAACTCCGACACCGCATTGAGAGCATGCACAGTAGAGGGATCATTTAATGCGATTTTTCCACTATAACGTAAGCCATGATCAACAGGGGCGGCAGCTTTCACACCCGCAGAATCAGTTTGAGCACTGGTTTTCACTCGCGTTTTTGTAGCTGAATGCGTTCCTTGCATCAGCTTGGAAATCTTCTGCATTGATTTTCTTCCACCATACTGTTCAACCACGTCTGCATGTGGTACTTCCAGCCAGGCTCCCTTAATTAAACGATTAATGTTTCCACCCACGAATGCAGCCCTGTTTTTCTCATACAGGGAGAGCATTACCTGTTTATTGCTAAAGCGTTTATCAATACGCAACCGATAAGCGATTTCACTCAGGGAATCGCCCGTCTGTACAGGCCCATAACGCCATGTACGAGCCCAGTCTGCCTCCATACTGGGGAGGGACTGTCTCTTTTTCAGTGATAACACCTCAAGAGGTAACAGCGGCGATGAGCTGCTCTGCGCACGCCCCTGTGCTCTTTCGACCGGGTCCAACATCAACTTATAATGTTTAAAATATGTACCACGCCCGGATTTATTGGCTTTGAGAGCAATCGATAACATCGGTGCATCTATCAAGCCTGTAGAACGCAATTGCACCATCGGGTGCTTTGATGACCTATTCTGAATCAGTACCCGAATACGCAACAAGTCAGGATGCCATTGAAGACCAAGTTGTTCATATTCTTTCGGCGTTGCCAACTCCACACGTACCGCTTTCATATCATCGGCATCATTAAGCAGCATGGGAATATCAGCTTTTAAAGCTTGGTTCAAATGACTGGACAGCGAAATTGCACCAAAACCCAACGCTTCAACGTGCGCCGGTGTGAGCAGAAAAATAGTCAGTAGTAGAATAAACAAGCGACTCTTAACGCCCGAAAAAGGCATCATCAAAGCATGCATCGCATTCACTTCTGACCCACAAAATCATTCAACATGATACTTCCATTTTCCCTGCACCCCCATGCTTATCTACTACAGTAACAACGCACACTCAGACAACAAGCAAATTTAATACCAATACACGCCACAGGCTTACATGCCCTATATCAACCATCTCTATGCAGGCATACAGCTTGAAGCACTGATTAAATTCGTTCAGCCTTCACAGCGTTTTAACCTGATCTTCAACAGACTGGTCAACCTAGCGTCAAAATATCGACACAAAAGTGGAGTATAATATCATTTTATTTCAACACCGATTAAGCTTGATATGAGCTCTACCGAAATATCCTCTCCAACGGCCCCTGTGATCAGCAGTCGAAGTGCTATCGCACAAATCAATCATGGCCATCTATTGCACAATTATACCCTGCTCAACATACAGGCCGGCTCTGCTGATATCATGGCTGTAGTGAAAGCCAATGCCTATGGTCATGGCATGGAAAGCATTGCCGCAAGCTTACACCTTGCAGGCTGCACACACTTCGGAGTAACCGATGTACAAGAAGGATTAGCATTACGTCAACACCTGACGATGCAATCATCGACACATCACGCTGATATCACACCACTTTCCGGTCTTTTTAACCAACATGATGCTAGCCTGGCATGCCGGGCCAACTTAAGCCCGGTCATCACAGAACCTCAACACATCAGCTGGCTTCAAGCCGCCGATTTTCATGGCCATGTCTGGATCAAAATCGATTCAGGCATGCATCGCCTCGGTGCGATTGACCCGGCAGCCTTGATATTACAATGCAGAGAAGCAGGCATCAGCATCTGTGGTCTGATGTCACACTTAGCCTGTGCCGATGAACCTGAGCATCCAATGAATCAACTTCAACTTGAAACGTTCATACAATGCTGTGAAACGATTGCACCAGAGTTACCTCGCTCTTTGCTTAATAGTGCCGGCATTATCTCAATGCCCGAACACCACATGGATGTCGTACGCCCGGGCATTGCACTCTATGGCATTGAACCCGTAGCAGGAAACACACTGGGACTGAAGCCTGTGATGACCTTGCTCGGCAGCATCATGCAACTGCGTGATATCCCGGCCGGTGCAGCAGTCTCCTATGGAGCAACATTCATTGCCCCCAAAGCCATGCAATTAGCCACCGTTTCTCTCGGGTATGCCGATGGCGTACCACGCAATTTATCGGGTATTGGTTCGGTCTGCATCAACGGTATAAGCTGCCCCATCATTGGTCGTATCTGTATGGATTATAGCATGGTTGATGTCACGCATATGGATGCTGCATTAGGTGATCTTGTTGAATTTTGGGGAGAGCAACGCCCGGCCAGTGCTGTAGCATCACAGCTGGATACAATTAGTTACACACTATTCACAGGTGTAGGAGCGCGTGTTCAACGCGTAAACGGTATTTAATGAACAATCATATTCCGACCATTTCCAAAGCAACAGCAGAGCGTATAAAACAATCATATATCATATTCAAAGATAGCTACTGGTCCGTACTCAAGGCCTCAGGCCCTACTATACGCGAATATCTGCAAGGCCAGATCACCCAGGACATGGACAAACTGGGTGCCCGACAAGCCATCCATAGTGCGCTGTTATCACCACAAGGCAAAGCGCTCTCGGTAGTCTATATTCTCTCAGGACACCATGATGAATTGATTCTACTCACACCTACATCACACGCTGTAGAAACCGTTGCACGATTACGTCAATTTGCACTTGGTCACCAGCTACGCATAGGTCTTGTAGATAGCCTTGCCGTTGCTGCCGTGTATGGCACTCATGCTGCAGATGGCCTGAAAAGTTTCGGCCTTACAGAGCCCGATACAAACTGGCTATCTCAATCCAGCAAGGCGGGTGAAGATAGCTTTGCCATAGCGATGCAGCACAGCCCCAACGCATATTGGGTCATCACTGCATCAACAGCGATTGATAAAAGCAATCACCATCAGACGACAACGAACGAACTGGAAGCTCTGCGTATTCAGCATGGCTTCCCTCAATTTGGCATGGAATGGGATGAACGTCTGCACCCCCTCAACGCCAACCTGGTTGAGTTTGACGGGGTGGATTTCAAAAAAGGCTGTTATGTTGGGCAGGAAGTAACCAGTCGCATGCATTGGCGCGGCGGCATTAAAAAGAAACTCTATCGTGTACAGCTTGATGCCAAGCCCCTAGAGCTACCCTGCCCTATTCGCAGCAGTGCCAATATTGGCGAACTAAAATCTGCCGCGATGGATGACAACGGCATCTGTTTTGGCATTGCACTACTGCCTATTGAAGCTATAGCATCTGATACCAAGCTCACGTTAGAGAACAACACAAACATCACCATTTTGGAGGCATGTCATGCCTGATGCATTTATCTGGTATCACGCCAATGAGAATCAGGAACCCGCCCTGTTAGACTGGCTTATGAAGGTAGAAGAACAAGCCGATGTCCGCGGCAAATTATTCATCCGCAAAGAGAAGGATAAAACCACGTTCATGGAAACCTATACCGATGTATCCAGTGCCACGATCAATCGCATCGAGAAGCTGGCCTCCACTCAACCTCTATTCGCAACCATCCACAGACAATGCGAAAGTTTTGTAGAAGTCAGTAACAACTAATCTCTCTGCTACCTGCCACGCGCTTTACTACGTGCGTTGCGTTTCCTTATTCAGGAGAGCCGAACGCGTCCAGCATGCTGCATCTGAATCCGGCAGCGATGCCAAACGCCATGACCAGTTATTTTCCAGTGTCCCGGGCGTGTTGAATTTTGCCTCTGTGCCCAGCTCCAACAAATCCTGCATCGGAATCACAGCAAGCTCAGCTGGAGAAGCCAGTGCCGACTCAATCAATGCCCATGGCATATCTTCAGCCTTGGCGTCGAGTATCTTCAAGACATGATCGCGCACATGCTGTTCGGATGACTCAAACCAGCCCATGGTAGTATCGTTATCATGCGTACCGGTATAGACAACAGCATCTTCACCAAAGTTACCCGGTAGATATGGATTATCTGCATCGCCACCAAAGGCAAACTGTAAAATTTTCATCCCCGGCAAACCAAAGGCTTCTCGAAGGGCTGTCACTTCATCCGTGATAATGCCAAGATCTTCTGCAATCAAAGGCAGTTCACCTAGCTCCTGCTGCAATGTTTGTAACATTGCTTCACCCGGTGCCGGACGCCACTCTCCAACAACACCATCCTTACTCTCACCCGGAATTGCCCAGAAGGCTTCCAGAGCGCGAAAGTGATCGATACGCAGCATATGCATCAACTCCAGCTGGCGAGACACTCGTCGTACCCACCAGGAAAAACCATCAGTCTGCATCTTATCCCAACGGTATAGCGGATTACCCCATCGCTGACCTGTTTCAGAAAAATAGTCCGGTGGCACACCCGCCACATCCAGACATAACCCCTTCTTATTCAACGTGAAAAATTCACGCCCGGCCCATACGTCTGATGAATCATGCGCCACATAAATCGGCAAATCACCAAACATCTGAATACCACGAGATTCAGCGTGCGCTTTCAGTGCATGCCATTGCGTATCAAAAAGAAATTGTTCAAACACAATCTGTTGAATCAGTTCCGCCTGTTCTTCACAAGCAGCCTGCAAAGCTTCCGGCTCTCTATCACGTAGAGCACCAGGCCACTGCCACCATGCAAGATCATTCAAGGCTACTTTCAGCGCAGCAAATAGTGCATAATCATTTAACCAATAAGCTTGTGTTGTTTGAAAGGTATTCACACCCTCTTTTAGCACCGTATTATTTTCCACTTCCGACCAAAACATCTGGCCAGCCTTATAACGCAGCTCTTTATGCTGTTTGGCTGATATTTCATCACCCAACAATGCCCCGTCCAACCAGCCTTGTGCAACACAATCACGCAGATCAAGCATCTCTGCATTGCCAGCAAAAGTAGAGAGGGATTCATACGGCGAACCATGACCATGCGTTGGGCCTAATGGCAAAAACTGCCAAACACCATATCCTCCACCAGCTAAATCATTGATAAAATCGTGTGCTTCTTGACCCAGAACGCCTTTATGAAAAGGACCGGGAAGCGAAGTAATATGTAACAAAACTGCTGATTTGCGGCGATCAATCCATGCACTCATTTGTCATCCAAAATTTAATATTTTATTTGGTATAATTAGGAAGCAAGACAATAACAGCTATTTAATTTCATCGCCAACACATCTATTGCCATCACAGCAGTTAGTATTTGCAATTGAACCCTATTCATTCGACACTACGCAACTATTTTACTGACCCTTCATGTATAAAGGTGACAGTCAGTCTATCGAGGTGATCCATGTCCACACTACCCAATTGTCCAAAATGTAATTCCGAATACACTTACGAAGATCGCGGTATGTTTGTCTGCCCTGAATGCGCTCACGAATGGACAACAACGGATACAAATGAAGCTGAGGAAACTGGTGGGTTTATTGTACGTGATGCAAACGGCACCCAACTAGCCGACGGTGATACCGTTACAGTGATCAAGGACCTGAAAATCAAGGGTTCATCTTCAGTAGCAAAGGTTGGAACCAAGGTTAAAAATATTCGTTTGGTCGATAGCGATCACAATATTGATTGTAAAATACCGGGCATCGGCCAAATGGGACTCAAGTCGGAGTTTGTCAAAAAAGCCTGATAATATGTAACACTTATAGAACAACGAAAAAAGGCGATGCAAGATGCATCGCCTTTTTTCGTTTAATTTTCCAAGCTTATTATTTTTAAGGCAAGCTGAATGATTCAGCATCTCCTTAGGGACTGTTGATTTAGGAATCAGCTCCGCCACGACGCATGGTTCCGCCACCTTCAGCATCGCCACCACCACGAGAAATATCTTCATCCAATGAGGCTGGTGCAATACATCCCAGCAATTGATACAACTTTTTCAAATGACGACGGTAGAGCTGATCGAAATCACGTACAGCAGCGCCCGGGTTATAATCACCGAACCACCAGCACCAGTCAGAACCTTCACAAATACGCAACTGCTCGGTCGCATCAGCCTTTTGCTCAGCGTTCAATGCATCAGCATGCGCATCAAAGGCCTTTTTGGCATCAATCAACAGCTCCCATGCACGTGTTTTAGCACGATCACCAATCCAGGTGGAGAGGTTGCCATACACCCAGGAACCAGCGGTCAACTTATCCAGTTTGTCAGTTGCCGGACTTGCCGCCAGATAGTCGCTAAAGGTAGTAAGATTATAATCTTCATGATCTATAATGGATTGGTACAGTTGCGTTAAAAATGGCAGTGCATTTTCATGGTAATGTTCCCATGCATTTTCACCATCCATAATAATAGAGACAACAGGTGCCTCCATGCCCTTGGTGCGGTGATGAATACCGGCTAACTCATGCATGAAGTTATTGATCGCGTCCTGACAATCCCAACGTGAATATTCAAAACCAAGCAGGTCTGACAAACGGTCATCACGGAAGAAACAGGTGATTTCCTGATCACCGTCACCCACCAGCCATGGATGATACAGATCACGGTTACCCTGCTGTTCACGAATATTGAATTTCATGGAGTGATGCAAGACTGATTCACCTGTAGCGCACCACTGGAAACCGGATTCACCCAACATAGCTAGCGTATCTTTCGATACTGCCCCTTCAGCCGGCCAGCAACCGGCTGGCACACTACCAAATCGCTCTGCATGATGGGAACGGGCCAGATCAATATGATCCTGAGCGCGTTCACGCCCGCCCGGATATTGCTCGGCTGGAATCATCGCATCAGGTACTGTCTCAAGCGCTGTATTGAAATCCAGCATTAATGGAATAATCGGGTGCGCATAGGGTGTAGTCGTCAACTCCACCTGACCCGATGCAACCAGATCCCTGTGCATGGAAGGAATTTCTGCCAACAATGATGCAATCAGGGTCAACAGATCACGGCGATCCTGATAGGTGAAGCCTGTACCCTTTTCAATCAAACGCCGCGCCACAAAGTTACGCTGACGTACTGTTTCACCCAGCCATGCCAGATGATACCAGGTCACCAGATCCGAATAAAAACTTTCACCCAGATACTCTACTGCATCATGGCTCTTGGCATGTTCAGCCATATTCCACAAACGTGAAAAGTCCGGATAACGATGCAGGTTTCGCTCATGGTTTAAACGGAAACATGATTCCAACAGATATGCATGATCTTGCTGCTGTAATTGACCCTGCTTATGCGCCAAAGAAGCCAATAACGGATCATTCAAATCATGTTGTGTACCATTGAGATAGTCACGCAGATGTTCTGCATAATCTTCAATCTGAGCCACCAGAGAAGGCACATAATTAATGACAGCCTTTGCATCAGGTATCTGAGATAAAATCTCAGCCATATCGGTATAATCTTTCATGGCATGCAGATAGACCCAGGGCAGGTGATAACGCCCCGTATCAGCTTCGCAATAGAATGGCTGATGCATATGCCAATAAAAAATAACGGACAGTGGTTTACTCATTGTAGCTCCTGACTGGTTTTGATGCAGCGCATCTTATAAAAAACTTAGGGCTGTATAAAACAGCCCTAAGATGAAAAATGTGTTAAAAGTCGATTATAGTTCGTGTAACTTTTGACCAAACATTTCAGGTGTAACCAATACAACACCACCTTCAGATACACTAAAGCGTTTGGCATCTTCTTCCTGATCTTCACCAATCACGGTGCCCTCTGGAATAATGGTGCCTTTATCGACAACACAACGCTTGAGTCGGCAGTTCTGGTTGACCGTAACATCCGGCAACACCACTGAATCTTCGACAACCGAATAGGAGTGCACACGTACGTTTGAAAACAGTACCGAATGACGCACAACCGCACCGGTGATCAAACAACCGCCGGAGACTAAGGAATCTACAGCCATGCCGCGTCTATCGTCAGTATCAAAAGCAAATTTTGCAGGAGGTAGTTGATCCTGATTGGTCCAGATCGGCCAGTTTTCATCATACAGATTCAGATCCGGATTAATCTCTGCCAGATTGATATTGGCATCCCAGTAAGAGTCAATGGTTCCGACATCTTTCCAGTAACCTGAAGCGCTGGTATTGGCATCCAGGAACGGGAATGCAAAAGCGTTGTCATTCTCAATGGCATGTGGAATCAAATCGTGTCCAAAGTCATGTGTTGATGTTCCATTACTAGCATCTTCAACCAGACGCTCGCGCAGATACTGGGCAGAAAAGACATAAATACCCATTGAAGCCAATGATAGCGACTTATCACCCGGCATTGATTTAGGGCTGTCCGGCTTTTCAGCAAACTCGACAATGCGTGACTCTTCATCAATAGCCATCACACCAAAGGCTTTGGCCTCTTCCAACGGCACAGGAATACAGCCTACGGTAATATCCGCGCCATTGGCTACATGCGCTGCAATCATTTTACCATAATCCATCTTGTAAATATGATCCCCTGCCAAAACAACCACATATTCAGGATCATAATGACGGATAATATCCAGATTTTGATACACAGCATCGGCGGTACCCTCATACCAGCCTTCACCCATACGCTGCTGAGCTGGCAACACTTCAACAAACTCACCAAATTGCCCTGACATGAACGACCAGCCGCGCTGAAGGTGACGCTGCAAAGAATGCGACTTATACTGGGTAATCACCGAAATGCGGCGAATACCGGAATTGATACAGTTAGACATAGGAAAATCAATGATTCTAAACTTACCACCAAACGGCACAGCGGGTTTAGCACGCCAATCCGTTAGTTGCTTAAGGCGAGAGCCTCTCCCTCCAGCCAGAACCAGTGCAACGGTGTTGGCTGTCAGTGTACTAATGTTACGCTCCATCTGTGGCATTACCTTCCCCCATGTTTTTATATCAAAATATTTTCGAAGCGCATACTACCATCATACGGTGCTGTTCGCCATCTGGTTATAAGATGCAGGTTCCGCTAGTATGCCGCCAGTTAGAGAGGGGATTCATTTCATGTCACTTAACACTATTTCAACTCAGCCATTTGATGGGCAGCGACCAGGTACATCCGGCCTACGAAAAAAAGTAAAAGTATTCCAGCAGCCACATTATTTAGCCAACTTTGTACAGGCCACCTTTGATTCCATTGGTGACTTTTCCGGCCAAACACTGGTTGTTGGTGGTGACGGGCGTTATTACAATCGCGAAGCTATTCAAATTATTATAAAAATGGCAGCGGCCAATGGCTTTGCTAAAGTACTCGTAGGCCAGGGGGGCATTCTTTCCACACCTGCTGCATCTTGCGTGATCCGCAAATACAAAGCCTTTGGCGGCCTTATCCTTTCAGCCAGCCACAACCCCGCAGGCCCCGATGAAGATTTCGGCATCAAATACAATATTGGCAGTGGCGGCCCGGCTCCCGAAGCGGTTACCGAAGCTATCTTTGAACGCACACGCGATATCTCCCACTATCTGATTGCCCAATGCGCAGATATTGATCTGGATAAACAAGGCAGTTTTGAGCTTGCAGACATGCAGGTTGAGGTTATTGATCCGGTAAGCGATTACGCTGATTTAATGCAATCGCTGTTCGATTTTGATGCCATTCGTGAACTTCTGGCCGGAGAATTCTCCATGGTCTTTGATGCCATGCACGCCGTGACGGGCCCTTATGGCAAAACCATTATCGAGGGCATGTTACAAGCGCCTGCCGGTACCGTGATCAACGGTGAGCCAAAAGAAGATTTTGGTGGTGGTCACCCCGACCCCAACCTGACCTATGCACATGAACTGGTAGATATTTTATATGGTGACAATGCACCTGCATTCGGAGCTGCATCTGATGGTGATGGCGATCGCAATATGCTGCTCGGCGATCATTTCTTTGTCACACCAAGTGATTCTCTGGCTGTCATGGCTGCCAACGCCACATTGGTTCCAGGCTATAAAGATGGCATCTCAGGTGTAGCGCGTTCCATGCCTACCTCTGCCGCTGCAGACAGAGTTGCAGCTGCACTGGGAATCGATTGTTTTGAGACACCAACTGGCTGGAAATTTTTCGGCAACCTTATGGATGCCGGCCGTGTCACACTGTGCGGTGAAGAATCATTTGGAACTGGCTCGGATCATGTGCGCGAAAAAGACGGCCTATGGGCTGTACTCTTCTGGTTAAATATTCTTGCTGTACGCAAAGAGTCTGTCTCAGCTATCTTAAACGATCACTGGCAACGCTTTGGTCGCAACTATTATTCACGCCATGATTACGAAGGTGTGGATTCAGCTGCTGCTGCGCAAGTTCTACAAAATGTACGCGACCAATTCACAACCCTACCCGGCACTAAACTGGCAGGGCGCCTGATCAAAACATGTGATGACTTTGCCTACACCGACCCTGTTGATGGCAGCATCAGTAAGAATCAGGGTGTGCGCATCCTTTTTGAAGATGGTTCACGTATTATTTTCCGTCTCTCAGGCACTGGCACCAGCGGCGCTACCATTCGTATCTACCTGGAATCATACGAAGCAGACAGCAATAAACACGGGCAAGATGCACAAGATGCTCTGGCCGATATGATTACCGCTGCCGACGCTATATCCAAATTACGCCAACTCAGTGGCCGCGATAAACCCACTGTCATCACCTGATCACAATGCATATAATGAAACCTGAATACCTTTTCAATAGTTTTTAAGCGAGGGACACATGGACAAACTTATTCTATCACCTGAAGCATGGGCTATTATTGAAGCACGTAGCCATGATCCATTTGCCTGGCTGGGCGTACATGAGCATCCCGAAGGTGGTGTCATCATTCGCACCATGAAAGCTCAGGCTGAAAAAATGTGGTTACTGCC
>JAUZQJ010000095.1 GCA_030951045.1 Mariprofundus sp. | reverse complement strand
TTGAGGGGCGTAATGGTTGTTTGTCGCAGATGTACCATAATGGGAGAGGTTTTACGGAAAAGCGATTGGCGGCTTTAACGGTAATCCATAATTATGGCATCAAACATCCCGATGGTTCAACTGCTGCATCACGATTGTTTGAGCAAGATTTTCTAGACCCTCTCACATGGCTTTTAGAGCAAGTTGAAGAACTTCCTTTGCCAAGAAGGTCAAACAAGAAGCCTATCTGTAACCCATTGATTTTATTGACTATCCCGTCTTAAATGGGAAGCCTGTATTTTCATGGGAAACTGGATTCGGGAAAGCAACGAGTAAGATCATGGGCTTCCCGTTTAAGACGGGACAGTCAATAAAATCAATGGGTTACAGACAGCCCTCTTGTTTGACCTTCTTGGCAAAGGAAGTTCTCCAACTTGCTCTAAAAGCCATGTGAGCGGGTCTGGAAAATCTTGCTCAAAGAATCGTGATGCAGCAGTTGAACTATCGGGATGTTTGATGCCATAATTATGGATCACTGTTAAAGCGGCCAATCGCTTTTCCGTAAAACCTCTCCCATTATGGTACATCTGCGACAAACAACCATTACGCCCCTCAACCGCAGACGAGCTACGATGAAAGTGACGCACCATCCAATGCGTTCGCTCAACCCATGTTTGAAGATCATTTTCCGTCAACGTTGCGGTGAGAGGGTCATCCTTAAGCGTCTGACTCGCACGTTCCCATGCCTTTTGATACTTGCCTCGACTCGAGATGTTTTGCGTCCGTTGTTTTTGATGATGCCAGTAGATGACGGGCAAAAGTTTTTCTGCCACCCAAGTGTTGGTTTGTTCATCCGAGCCTAAATCGCCTAAAGTTGTATGGACGAATAGCCACCAAAAGTTTATCGACACCGCCAACGACTTAATCTGGTTACGAAATTTTTGCACAGTGTTTTTGTTGTCACTCAAGCCATGCCTTTCAGCTAACTCAGTAATCTTTACAGCCCTATTTTCGAGTTCACTTTCTACGTGATTGGCGGTGGTTATTTGATTGTCTTTCAGTGAAAATGGATGGATATCATCGCTGATTCCCTGCATCTCTTTATGATAATCGCTCTGTCCTTTCTGACACGATTCCAAATAATTAACAGCCTCTTTTTCTCCTTCTTTATCAAGGGGCTTAAGCTTTCCTAAACTATTCTTTGCATGTTCAACAAGGCGACTCAATGGAGCGGCAAGCCATTTGCTAATATCATATTGAGCATGAAATGTATCTGCGCCTGATTCACAACCAAACCCTTCCACCGCAAGTTTAATCAGTGCCTTAGCACGGTCACTAATGGCATGTGTCACGTTAATTTCCAAGCTTTCCAATCGCGGCGTTATCTTGCTGTGCCATGTTTCATAACAACGGTCATCTGCGATATCTTCGAGCAATAAATAGCCTGATTTTAAGTCAATCACAACCATGATCATGAATTGCCCGAAGAATGTTTCATCCATCGCTGCAACCACCTGACGCGGCTTTTTAGCGACGCTCTGCTCACACTGCTTCTGAAATTCAGGAAGTAATCCCTCCATGTTTCGGAGCAACTTTTGCACCGAAGATTCTGAAACGCCAACATGCTCTTCAATATGAAGCATGTGGAAGAAATCAGACAGCTTGCCAGCTCCAACACCACAACCTAAACCAAAGTGATAGGTGGCAGTCACCACCATTAAACGCATCCATGTTTCACCTTCAGATGTCTCCCATAATCGTGATTCAGGGTATTTATTGCGCCGAATCTTGGCTTGGATATATCGGTGCACACTACTTTTACTTCGGTTTACTGTTAGAGCGATTTGACGGATGCTTTGCTGGCAAAAATTTGAGCTGATTGCTAGAGTCGCTCGGCTAGCTGCTCGTATATTGTGAGTTGTTCTGTTTTTTTTGTCATTAATAGATGATGCACAATTGCGAGCAGTTAGTCATTCAATTTGTCCCGTCTTAAACGGGAAGCCAACAAATCAAAACGCAACTTGCCAAGATAGGTTTTGAATTATGAACTATGTAAATCAGCCATCACAAATTGTGATACCAAACGATAACGCTTTAAGGTCACAAATTGTGACCTTAGGTCTTCGTGGAGGTATCAGATGACTCATGAAGTAAGCATTATCAATAGCAATGATATTCAGGGTAGGATTTTTACCATTCGTGGTTTACAAGTCATGGTGGATAGGGATTTGGCAGAACTTTATGGCGTGGAAAGCAAACGCCTTAATGAACAAGTAAAACGGAACATCACACGTTTTCCCGAACAATTCCGGTTTCAACTTACCCAAGAAGAGTTCCAAAACTTGCAGTCGCAAATTGCGACCTCAAGTGGCGATTCTTTAAGGTCGCAAATTGCGACCTTAGAAACAGGGCGTGGGAAACATCGAAAATATTTACCCTATGTGTTCACCGAACAGGGTGTTTCCATGTTGTCGGCAGTGCTACGAAGTGACACCGCCATCAAGGTCAGTATCCAGATTATGGATGCCTTCGTAGGCATGCGGAAATTTATTGCCAACAATGCCGCCATTTTTCAACGCCTGGACAACATAGAGCAAAAGCAATACCTGACCGACACCAAGCTGGATAAAGTCTTTGAAGCCATTGAAGCCAAAGGCATCAAGCCTGAGCAGGGCATCTTTTTTGATGGGCAGATGTTTGATGCTTATGTGTTTGTGGCGGATTTAATCAAG
>JAUZQJ010000094.1 GCA_030951045.1 Mariprofundus sp. | reverse complement strand
CTTGCAGTCGTTCGCGAAATGGCTCAAGTACCTTGATTACCGTGGAAAGATCATTCGGGAGTCTGCGTAGAAACAGCGTTTTCCCCTCCTGATCGACAACGCCGGTGACGTTGTTGTTTGAATGCAGGTCTATGCCTGAATAGCAGATATTCATGTTACACCTCCTGTTGTGGGCTATCGGTCATTATAAGGCCAAATCACCCGAGAGGCATAATGTTATCAGGCTTGACTTATGGGTGTTTCCGCAAGATGAAAGTAGTAGCCATTCTATTATTACCGTCCGGTCCTGGCTTATAGTAGCCGGTCAGACTTATGGTGCTATTACTATAAAAGCTTGAACAACATAGGGGCTGCTACTGGTAATGCTTGGGCTTGTTAGGACGTCGTTATACACGCCCCAAACGCATGGCAAAATCCTCTTGAAAAACGGCGTTGGGTAAGGCCGTTTCATAGTCTATGAGGTCATCTTCAACAAGTTGCTGAAGATGCTGATCAAAGCTGTGAGAGCCGTATAGATTTTGCCCCTCTTCCATGGCGCGCGGGATGTCTCCCCACTGTGATGGATCAAGAATGAAATGCCTGATGACCGAATTTTTTATCATGATCTCCTGGGCAACAATTCGTTTTTTGCTTGATTTCATAGGGATAAGTTTTTGCACTACAATCGCCCGTAAATTTTCTGATAGCCGTTCACGAAGACCGGCCTGCTCATCAAGCCCGAAGGCGGCCATGATGCGTTGCATGGTGCCAACAGCAGTGGTCGCATGCACCGTTGCCATCACCAGATGCCCCGTTTCAGAGGCCTCCAGTGCCAGCTGAATCTCTTCACGCCCGCGAGCTTCACCAGCCATAATAATATCCGGCGTCTCGCGCATGGCATCAATAAGTCCCTGTTTGTAGCAGATCACGTCGGTGCCAATTTCACGCTGACTTACCGTACCTTGATGTTCGGTGCTGTAGCGGAATTCAATAGGGTCTTCCAGCGTAACAGCATGTACCGGTCGTTGGCATATCATGTGATTTAACATGGAGGCTTGTGACGTGCTTTTGCCACTCCCCGCAGCACCAGCCAAAATAATGATGCCATTGCGGTATTGGCTGATCTGTTCAAATACAGGTGGCAGACGCAGTTGTGCAAAACTGGGAATTTGTTGCGGAATAAGGCGCGCCACAATACCAAAGTTATTATTGGTACGTAGTACATGAATACGGAAATGACAGGTGTTTTCCAGTGTGTAATGAAAATCGAGATTATTGATCTGTTCAATATTGGTATTCGCTGCATGGTGGCGGATAAGATGCTCTACCATGTTGATGGTTTTTGTGCGATCCGGAACACTGATTTTATCATGTGGAATAGTGACGATATCGCCACAAATACGCATACGAATGCGGTCATCCGTGCGTATAATTAGATCTGAAGCACCGTTTTTATTGGCTATCTGGAGTAGATCATCGATGAGGTGACGTGTTTGGGGCATGGTTTAATAACGCACGCGGATAATGAATAAGCACGTCATATTTTCAATTCCGGCGTATCAATGGTTCCGGACAATTGATCCATATCATGAAGATCACCACCGGAATCCTTGAGATTCACCATCTTGATCTGTAGCCGTAAATTGTTGACGGAGTCGGCATGTCGCAAGGCTTCATCTTCGGTGATAATGCCTTGCATCCATAACGATTGCAGGGACTGGTCAAAGGTCTGCATGCCGTAGTTTTTGCCACTAGCCATGGACTCTTTGATCTCAGCGATAGCCCATTTGCCGATCAAATCAGAAATGCGTGGTGTGTTGATAAGAATTTCGATAGCCGGTACGCGTGCTTCATCCGGTGTTTTCACCAGGCGTTGTGATAGCAGTGCTTTCAGGTTCATGGCCAGATTCAGACATACCTGTGGATGCATCTCTTCGGGGAAGAAGTTGATAATGCGCTCCAACGCCTGATTGGCATTATTGGCATGCAGGGTGGCCAGACATAGGTGGCCTGTCTCGGCGAATTCAAGCGCGTGCTCCATGGTTTCACGATCACGAATTTCTCCGATGAGAATGACATCAGGAGCTTGTCTGAGGGTGTTTTTTAAGGCCGCCTGATATTCCAATGTATCGGTGCCTACTTCACGCTGGGTAATCACACATTTTTTGTGTTCATGAATAAACTCGATGGGATCTTCAATCGAAATAATATGGCCGGCCTGATGCCTGTTACGCCAGTCAATCATGGCTGCAAGTGAGGTGGATTTACCACTACCTGTAGCACCAACCATGAGCACCAGTCCACGGGACTCCATGGATATATCCTGAAAAATATCAGGTAAACCAAGCCCTTCCAGAGTGGGGATTTCAAGTTTTACTTTACGAATGACCATGCCGACATGACCACGCTGGCGAAAGATATTGACGCGAAAGCGACCGACATCATCAAAAGATAGTGCCAGATTCATCTCATATTCTGCAGCAAAAGCAGCCTTTTGACGTTCATTCATCGTAGCACTGGCCAAGCGTTCGCATTGTGATGCCGTCAGAGGTGATTGTTTCAGGGTGCGCACCTGACCATTGATGCGATATGAGGGCGGCATACCAACCGTGATATAAAGATCGGATGCATCCTGCTTTTCCATGACAAGCAATAGCTGTTTAATGGATTGATTCTGAGGTTCTGTGCTATTCATGTGATGATCTCCAATACGGGTTTAATGCATGCATGATGATGTTGATGAGTCTGTTTAGACCATACCACCACCGAAGAGTTGTTTGTTATTGGCCTTTTCCATGGCGGCCTGTTGCGTTATTTTACGCGATTTTACCAGCAATTGCAGATGCGAATCGAGTGTTTGCATGCCATCGCGTTGTGATGTTTGCATGACCGACACCATTTGGGCGATTTTATTTTCACGAATGAGGTTGCGAATAGCCGGTGTGCCAAGCATGATTTCATGGGCTGCCACACGACCTTGCCCATCCGCAGTTTTGATCAGCGTTTGTGAAATCACAGCGCGTATGGACTCGGAGAGCATGGAACGCACCATCTCCTTTTCAGCGGCTGGGAATACATCAACGACACGATCAATGGTTTTGGGTGCTGAAGAGGTATGCAGGGTGCCAAACACCATGTGCCCGGTTTCTGCAGTAGTCAGTGCCAAACGAATCGTTTCAAGGTCACGCAATTCGCCGACCAGAATAACATCGGGATCTTCACGCAATGAGCTTTTCAGCGCGTTGGCAAAAGAGTGGGTGTGCGGGCCCAGTTCACGTTGAGAAATCAGGCAGTTTTTGGAACGGTGTACAAATTCGATAGGGTCTTCAATGGTGAGGATATGACCGCGTTCAGTATCATTACGATGATCGACCATGGCCGCCAGTGTTGTGGATTTACCAGAGCCGGTTGGGCCGGTAACCAGACAAATACCGCGTGGCATCATCGCGATTTTTCGAAATACTTCCGGACAATTCAATTGATCCAGTGTTAGGACTTCACTGGGAATAACACGAAAAACAGCACCCATACCACGGTTTTGTTCAAACAGATTTACACGAAAACGCGCCAGATCACCAAGTGCAAAGGAGAAGTCTATCTCCATGTGTTCTTCAAAGTGTTTGCGCTGACCATCATTCATGATGTCATAGACCATGGTCTGAATTTCCCGACGGTCGATGTTCGGCATTTTAATACGCGTCATGTCACCATTGATCCGGATCATCGGCGGTTCACCGGCAGAAAGGTGCAGATCCGATGCTTTATTTTTTACGGTGAATGCAAGTAGTTCGGATACTTCCATGATGACTCCAGAATGAGACGTAGTTTTTAGTGTCTGTTTTAAGCCTAGCCTAAAAGGGCAGCATCAGCGCTGCAAGCCTGATGCGATAGCCGGTAAGCTAGTGTGAAGCGTGAGAGCAAAAGTGCTGCCAGTCACAATAGGTGGGATGAATGATTAGGCCTAGTGTTTATAAATGCATGACTTATATATTGGACAGGCCCTGCTGTAGCAGGGCCTGTAACATCAGTATCGCAGAAAACGTGCCCTGATACGTTTCACATTGCCGCTTAATTCAAAGGTGGCCAATCCGGACAAAATCAACAATGAACCGACGAAAATTTCTAATGTTAGTGGTTCGTTATTGAGTATATTACCCAGTGCCAGCGCACAGATCGGTGTGATTAGCGTCAATAATGCCACACGGGTAGCATCTACCTTGCTCAATACATAATAGTAGAGTGCAAAGCCAAGCACAGAACCCAGTAAGGCAAGATAAGCGATAGCACCGATACTACGCATGGAGATCTCAGTCGGTATTGATGCGCCTGAAATGAGCCATGTCATGACAAACAGAGGAGCCGCAAATAGCAGACCGCCACTGGTCATGACAATAGCAGGTACCTCTGCATGGATACGTTTGATCCATACGGCGCTAGCGCAATGTATGCTCACGCTGATCAACATACCCAACAGACCGTACACAGCCTCTGTATGAAGCGTAAGGCTTGTGCTGAACATGATGGATAAACCGGATAATCCGATCAGCATTCCAAACAGTCTTGAACCTGTTAATGGCTCACCATTTAACCATAGGCGTGCCATCAGAGCTGTCACAATAGGTGAAATACCAAAGATCACTGCAATCCAGCCGCTCGGGATAAACTGGGCAGACCAGTAAACGCTGATCATGCCACCATACATACCAAGTCCTGCCGCCATGTATGCGCGTAGAGCACGACGATGCCATACCAGACCAGAACCCAACAGGGCGGCTACGATGAGTGCCAGAACGGCACCGATCAGCATGCGGCTGGTTAGCCCGAATATAAAACCAACCTCTTCACTGCTCCATAAAATGGCCAGCGGAGTGGTGCTCCAGATGATGATGACGCCTAAATATGCTGACGGCACAGACATGTTTACTCCTTTATTGATCATGAATAGTTAAATCTAACGTGGATTTTCAGCACAAAAAAAACGGCCACGGATTACTGAAAACCCGTGGCCGTTTAAAAATCATGCAATGATGGTTAAATCAGAACACTCCGGCACACAGGTAAGTCACTCGGTTGGCCATTAGCCATCCAAATGGTGCAGTTACTTTATGTGTCACGCGTGTATTCATAGTGTGCCCAGTGTGGAGTGAATAACGGGATCGTCAATTTTTGATGCTTCTACTGTCACATAAAAGCACACAGTATGCGTGGAATGATCAGTGTAGCAGGCTGAGATATCTACTTATCAGCATAGATAAGCTTCATTCAATAGTGCTGATTGCGACTAATGAGCCACCACCCGTGCTAACAGTCGGAAGTATGGTCTAGATATGTCGATATGCGTACAGCCAAAGCGCTCACATTCATAGACGAGATGTCCTTTGGCAAGATCGCGTTCAGCGGGCTGTATATACTCGGTAATTAAATTAAATCCCATGTTTCCAATGTCATTAATGGGTGCGTGTAATAACCCTACTGCGTTGGCCGTACGTAAGATGGATGCGGATAGTAGGGATCCTCTTTGATGATTTCAGCAAGCTTTGAACTATAGTACTTCATATCATGAAATACTATAGCATTCCTGACATGAAAGGTAAGCAATTCATGCGCCATAGTGTGAGGAAAGTGAGGTTATTCCATTATGAGATTACATGAATTAAAAAAGGCCTGCCGATGAGGGCAGGCCTTTTGAGAACTTTAGTCGCTACATCAGCATTGCGGTTGGCAATGATACTGAACCCTTTACGATAAGGTGGGCACCGCATCCGAACATCAGGTATCCTCGAAAGGATTCACACAGTCTGGAAATTAGGCTCCCGTTCAGTGCGCATCGGCCCAGCACTACAAACCACAACACCAATGCAACGAACTGATATAAAGTCTACATGGTGGGCTTTAAAAGGTCAAATGGTTTAGGTTGGTTCTGTTCACTATTTGATTAAAGGGATTCTTGTTTGTTAGGCTTATAACGTATTGGGAACAATCGATTTTATTCCACCAAGGTAAGGGTGTAATATGGCAGGCAATTTGATGCTGCCATCTTCCTGCCAGCCATTTTCCAGGATGGCTACCAGTGTGCGACCAATGGCTAAAGCTGAACCATTCAGTGTTGCGGCAGCCTGAGGTTTGCCACCTTCTTCACGATAGCGAATGCCGGCACGGCGACCCTGAAACTGGCCGAATGAGGAGCATGAGGATATCTCCCGATAACACTGCTGACTAGGTAACCAGACTTCCAGATCATAGGTTTTCTGGGCTGAAAAGCCGATATCAACACTGCAAAGCTCTACCATGCGGTAGGGTAACTCCAAAGCCTGCAGGATGGCTTCTGCATGGCCTGTCAGCTCTTCTAAATCTGTCAGTGCGCGTTCAACTGTGGTGATGTGCACAAGTTCTACTTTATCAAACTGATGTTGGCGAATCATGCCACGTACATCGTGGCCGGCAGAACCTGCTTCACGGCGAAAGCATGGTGTGTAAGCACAATGGCGACGGGGCAGGGTGGCGGCATCAAGAATTTTATCCTGATACAGGTTGGTGACAGGTACTTCAGCAGTTGGGATCAGATATGCATCCTCTCCTTCAAGCTTATAGAGGTCATCTTCAAATTTTGGAAGCTGACCCGTGCCGGTCATGGTTTTGCGATTGACGATGGCCGGAACCCAGACCTCTTCATAACCATGGGTATCTACATGGGTATTGAGCATGAATTGCATTAATCCGCGTTCCAGTCTGGCAGCAGCGCCTTTTAATACGGTAAATCGACTACCGGCCAGGGTTGCTCCTGCTTCAAAATCAAGAATGCCCAGATCTGTGCCTATGTCCCAGTGTGCAGGCACCGTATCAGTGCGCGGTGTGCCCCAGCGACGGATTTCAATGTTATCATCTTCACTGGATCCATCGGGAACAGAAGCGTGTAGAGGATTGGGGATTTCCAGCAATGCAGCAGAAAATGCAGCCTCTGCATCTTTTGCCAGTGATTCTAACTCTTTTACCCTACGTGATACCTTGCCCATCGCTGCAAGTTCGGCACTTGCATCTTCGCCAGCACCTTTCTTTTGGCCAATAAGTTTGGACACCTTGTTGCGCTCAGCTTGCAGCGTTTCGGCTTCTGCTTTTAATTCACGCTGTTTAAGGTCTAGTGCGCGCGCTTTTCCCCATGGGCTGTCTGATGAAACAACGTTATCACCTCGACGTGCCAGGGCAGCATTCATCTCATCAAACGCGCGGCGAAATTCCTGACGATCTATCATTCAGCTGTACCATTACCTTCATTGTTTTCATCTTCAGTCACATCTGAGACGGCTGTTGTATTCATGCTTTCATCAGCAACGGCATCTATGATTGTTGTATCCATATCTTCATCATCGATATCGTCATCTTCCTGTTGTTCAACCACACGCACAGCGCCAATAACACGCTCGCCTTTATTGCAGCCGATCAGTTTCACGCCTTGCGTATTGCGGCCAATCACGGACACACCATCCATACGAATGCGAACCAGACGGCCGGTATCGGTCATCATCATCACCTGATCTTCATCAGTCACTAGCAGGGCTCCGATCATAGCGCCATTACGGCCACCTGTTTTCAGCGTGAATACACCTTGTCCGCCACGTTTCTGGGTATTGTATTCAGTGACAGAGGTGCGTTTACCATAACCATTCTCAGATACAGCCAGGAATGATGCACTATCAGATACCAGTGTCATGGAGATCAATTTGCAACCTCCAGGCATACGCATGCCTGTGACACCGCGTGTGCTTCGACCCATAGGGCGCACATCAGATTCAGAAAAACGAATCGCTTTACCACCACTGGCAGCAAGCATGATATCCTGTTCACCATTGGAAACGACAACACCAATCAAGCCATCATCGTCATCAATATTGATGGCGATAATGCCGTTGGCACGAATGTTCTGGTATTCAGTCAGCTTGGTCTTCTTGATGACACCATTGCTGGTTGCCATCACAATGAAGTGACCTTCATCAAATTCTCGAACGGCCAATGTAGCTGAAATTTTCTCATCTTTTTCAACCGGTAACAGATTAACCAGCGCTTTACCACGGGTCGCTCGGCCAGCCTGTGGCACTTCGTAAACTTTTTTGCGGAAAACACGCCCACGATCAGAGAAGAAGAGCAGGTAATCGTGTGTTGATGCCACCATTAACTGTGTTACAAAATCTTCTTCTTTGGTGGTCATGGCTGTTTTTCCCTTACCTCCACGACGCTGGGCACGATACAACGATGTTGCATTACGCTTGATATAGCCTTCATTGGAAATGGTAACCACCATATCTTCTTCGGTAATGAGATCTTCTACCGAGAGTTCAGCCGTTTCATCCATGATGATCGAGCGACGAGGATCGCCATATTTATCGCGAACCTGTTCAAGCTCTTCAACAATAACACCCATCAACAGTTTTTCATCGGCTAGTATTGCTTTCAAATGTGCAATGAGTTTTTGTAATTCATCAAATTCAGCCTGAATTTTATCGCGTTCTAAACCAGTCAAACGTTGCAAGCGCATATCAAGAATAGCTTGTGCTTGTTTCTCGGACAGACCAAAACGATCCATCAATCCGGTTTTAGCTTCCGGTGGTGTTTGGCTGCCACGAATCACTTTGATCACTTCATCAATGTGATCGAGGGCAATTAATAAACCTTCGAGAATATGGGCGCGTGCCTGAGCTTTAGCGAGATCAAATAAGCAGCGACGGGTAACTACCTGACGGCGATGATCAAGAAAGTGCAACAGTAGTTCACGGACACCGCATAGTTTCGGTTGTCCATCAACCAGAGAAAGCAGGTTACAACCGAAATTACACTGTAGTTGCGTATGTTTATAGAGGTTGTTTAAGATCACTTCAGGAATTTCATTGCGCTTGAGTTCGATGCAGATACGCATGCCATCACGATCAGATTCATCACGGAGATCAGAGATGCCTTCCAGCTTTTTGTCACGTACAAGCTTGGCAATGTTTTCAATAAGGTTGGCTTTGTTTACCTGATAAGGCAGCTCATGAATAATCAATGCTTCACGCTTGGTTCGTGAGTTTATTTCAACTTCCGCCTTGGCGCGCATCGTGACTGAGCCACGGCCTGTAGTGAAAGCATCACGAATGCCCTGGCGGCCGTAAATAAAACCACCCGTAGGGAAGTCAGGGCCAGGCATGATTTGCATCAGTTCATCATCATCAATGTCCGGGTTAGCTACCAGAGAAATAGCTGCATTGATCGATTCAACAAGGTTGTGCGGTGGAATATTGGTAGCCATACCAACAGCAATACCCTGCGAACCATTGACCAACAAATTAGGGTATTTAGCAGGCATAACCTTGGGTTCTTTCAGTGATTCATCATAGTTTGGTGCAAAATCAACGGTATCTTTATCGATATCAGCCAATAATTCGGCGGCTAACTTACTCATGCGGGCTTCGGTATAACGCATGGCGGCGGGTGAATCACCATCGACGGAACCAAAGTTACCCTGCCCATCAACGAGCAGATGACGCATGCTCCATGGTTGGGCCATTCTCACCATGGCATCATACACAGCGGTATCACCGTGCGGATGATATTTACCGATCACATCACCAACAACGCGCGCCGATTTCTTGAATGGTTTGTCATGGGTACAGCCGAGATCCTGCATGGCGAAGAGAATGCGTCGATGCACTGGTTTTAATCCATCTCGGGCATCAGGTAGCGCTCGACCAACAATTACACTCATGGCGTAATCCAGATAGGAGCGTTTCATCTCATCTTCGATCAGTACGGGTATAGCAGGGTTAAAGGTTTCGGTTTCGTCCATTATTGCCTCTGGTAATACTTACAGTTTTTATTCGTCGTACTTATATGGTGTACGATTGTATCTAAAATGGTGCCCTCGACAGGAGTCGAACCTGTGGCCTACCCCTTAGGAGGGGGTCGCTCTATCCAGCTGAGCTACGAAGGCGAAAAAGGGTTCGAATCATAGCTGTTTTAAGGCTTGTCTGCACGATGAATTAAATAGATGTTTCAATCTGATCATGCGCTGATGTTTTACAGCCATGAATTGATCAATCAACATGCATTAAACTATGAACGCTAACATCATTCAAGGCCTGTTTTCCATTCAAAAACGATAGTTCAATCACAAATAGGCAGGCATCAATATCAGCGCCAAGTGTTTTAATTAATTCGACTGTTGCAGCAGCAGTGCCGCCGGTAGCAAGTAGGTCATCGACAATCACAACCTTATGTCCCTTGCTTAAGGCATCACGATGAATTTCCAGTCTATCCACACCATATTCAAGTTCGTATTCAACAGCGTGCACAGCAGCAGGTAATTTACCCGGTTTGCGTACGGTGATTAACCCTAAGCCCAATTTCTGCGCTAAAGCTGCACCAAAAATAAAACCGCGTGATTCAATGCCAACAATCGCATCTACATCGGAACCAATATGGGATGCGAGTTCATCAACTACTGCAGAGAATGCCTTGCCATCTGCAACCAATGGGGTGATGTCTTTGAACATGATGCCGGGTTTAGGGAAGTCAGGCACGTCACGAATGAACGATTGCCAATCTGGCGTCGTGAGCTTTGTTGGTGTTGCAGTCATTACAATATCTCCTCAAGGCTAATGTCATCGCGTTTAACGATTAAACGAAGTTTTTTCAGGGCTTTAACTTGAATCTGCCGGATGCGTTCACGTGTTACATTCATGTGCTGACCAATCATTTCAAGCGTTTGAACTTCTCCAAAACCACCAAGTCCATAGCGCATGCGCACAACCTCACACTCCTGTTCGGTGAGTTTTTCCATCCATTGTTCCAACATGTCATTTCGACAGTCGGTTTCCATGCGGTCGCCGGGGGCATCTGCCTGTTCATCGGCAGTGACTTCATAAATGGATATGCTTTCATTACCATATTGAAGTGCATCTGCACTTTCAGTGCTTACAGTGGTACGAATAAGTGTTTGCACGCGTTCAACGGGAATGCCCATGGCATCTGCGATTTCATCTTCTGCTGGCTCTCTTCCCAGTAGAGTCCTCAATTGATTGGCATGTTTTAATACACTGTTAAGTTCTTTGGCAACATGTACAGGTACGCGAATGGTTCGGGATTGATTCATGATAGCGCGTTCAATTGCCTGGCGAATCCACCATGTTGCATAGGTGGAGAAGCGACAACCATGTACTGCATCGAACTTTTCTACGGCTCGCATCAGCCCCAGGTTGCCTTCTTCAATGAGATCGGCCAAGGCAAGGCCTCTGTTCAGGTAACGACGGGATATTTTCACCACCAGGCGCAAGTTCGTTTGAATCATATGCTGGCGTGCATTGTCATCACCATCATGGACGCGTTTGGATAGCTCGATCTCTTCTTCAGCCGTCAACAGTTTATAACGCGCAATATCGCGCATATACACGGCCATGGAATCTGTGTTGTGCGTAGTGGACATCAGAATTCAGACTCTAAAGTATTTAGGAGGCGGTGTTCGATAATGTGAGATGAAATAATCATGTAGGCCATAAGCTTCTACTATCTTATCTGCGAGGTAAATAGGCAATTGGATTTACAGGAGTGCTCCCCTGGCGCACTTCAAAATGCAAGTGGGGGCCGGTGGCGCGTCCCGTGTGCCCAACCCTGGCAATGACATCACCAGTCTTAACTTTAGCTCCTTTCTTCACCAGATTGCGTTGGTTATGGCCGTAAGCCGTGAATAAGTTTTTGCCATGTCGAATAATGATCAGTTTACCATAGCCACTCAGGCGAGAATCAGAATAGACCACTTCACCACCAGCGGCTGCATGTATCGGTGTTCCTTCTTTGGCACCAATATCAATACCATCATGCATACGGCTGCCGCGCCGTCCAAATTTACTGGTGACAACAGGCTTGATCGGCCAGCGCAGCTTACCGCTATAGCTATGGGCTTTCTTTTTATGGTGGGCGACTTTTTTATGGGTGCTTACTTTTTTCTTCACCTGCTTTCGGGAATGCTTTTTGGAGGTGTTTTTTTTAGTGAAAGCAATTCTTCTGATCTTAACAGCTGTCGGGTCATCTATTTTGGGTGCGGTGCGATTAATGTATAGCCGTTGTCCGACATAAACGTTGTAGGGGTAGGGGATATGATTACGTTTGGCGATGAGTTTGTAATCGACATCAAACATATTACCAATACTGTAAAGTGTGTCTTTAGGTCGTACATATCGGATGACAGCTTTTTTTTGCCGGCTGCTTTGATGATACGTGTGTTTTGGTGTTTGTTTATAAGTATGTTTATAGCCGGGGACAGGGGTAGTCACACAGGCGCCAAGCGCCAGCAATATGATAAGGCTACACAGGCGGGCTATTACAACCACAATAAAGCAAATCCACCGACAACAGCTACTGCAACAGCAATCGTTAACCATTCAAAATATTTTTCTACAAATGCACGCAGGCGGTCGCCACCCCAACGTAAAAGTGCCGCTTCCAAATAAAAGCGTGCGCCACGGGATACCAGGGAAGTGATAATAAATGCCGGGAATGGCAAGCCAAAAGCCCCCGCCGCAATGGTTACGACCTTAAATGGAATAGGGGAAAAACCAGCCAGTAGTACGATGGCGACACCATACTCTACGAACCATTCCTGTACGTGATCAAACTTATCCATGGCGTGATAAAATTCGATAATGGGTTGTGCAAGAGCGGTGAAGAGAAACATACCAATGGCATAACCAATCATGGCACCTATAACAGAACCAGCGGTTGCAAGTCCGGCGAATTTAAATGCAGAAAGCGGCCGCCCAAGCGCAAGTGCGATCAATAAAATATCCGGTGGAATAGGGAAAATGGATGCTTCGATTACAGCAATGGCAAATAGTGCACGTCCTGCAAACGGGTGCTCAGCCCATGATAGTGTCCAGTGATAAGCACGGCGTAACCATGATAGAGATTTGGGTTGAACACCTGCTTCAGTGATGATGAACTCCTTCTAATAGCGGCACAAACGTACAGGCATCGAAATACTGTTCGGTAAATCCGCGCGCCTGTTTTTGTCTGCGTACCAGGCGGTGTTGTCCTGCATCCCCTTCAGGGAACAACAGAAATCCACCCGGTTTAAGTTGCTGCAACCATATATCCGAACCAAAACCACCGGCAGTCACAATAATTGCGTCAAAGGGTGCATATTCTTCCCAACCGATCAAACCATCGGCACATTTTAGCATGACATTGGCATGCCGTGCGCTGCGTAAGTTCTGGCGAGCCCGTTCATGCAGGGCCTGAATGCGTTCAATGCTGTACACCCTGCGGCACATACGCGAAAGGACTGCCGTTTGATAACCACAGCCAGTACCGATCTCCAGTACACGTTCATGGCCTTGTAGTTCGAGCAGCTGGGTCATGCGCGCTACCATGTAGGGTTGAGAGATGGTCTGTCCGCAACCGATAGGCAGAGCGCAATCATGATAGGCACGCGCAGCAAGTGCTGCATCAACAAATATATGGCGTGGCACGGATAACATCGTGGCCAGCACACGCTCATCATGAATACCTTTGGCAATTAACTGATCATTCACCATGCGTTTGCGCGGTCGATCGAATGCATGTGTTGTTGTCTCTGGTATCAGAGGGTGCTTCACAACGATGTTCCTCCTGCATTCGAATATGCTATCACCATGCGGTGTTTGTTTGTTATTGATCTGTTTATGTTATTTAGTCGAGAGGGGAGATGTTTAGTTTTGCCAGATTAAATCTTTCCCATCCTTTTAAATCGTTCGGAAGTATCACACCGTAGTCTCAGCCCTGCAAGCAGCCCAATTTAGCAGGCTGGTGCGACGCTCACTTCTCTTTTTACAATTGTAAATACGCAAGGCTCTGCTTAGTGTAGCCATCTTGATTTTAGAGAGGGATATATGCTGAATAAAGTGATGTTGATTGGAAATCTGGGCGCTGATCCTGAAACACGTTTCCTGCAAGATGGAACCTGTGTATGCAACCTGCGCCTGGCTACTACTGAAAAATTTAAAGGCCGTGATGGTAACCAGCAGGAACGAACCGAGTGGCACCGTATTGTGCTATGGGGGCGTTTGGGTGAAATCGCTAACCAGTACCTTTCAAAAGGTTCAAAGTGCTACATTGAGGGGAAAATTGAAACCCGCAAGTGGCAGAATAAAGAAGGCCAAGACCAATATACAACGGAAATTCGTGGCAATGAAATGAAAATGCTTGGTGGAGGCTCTAGTCAGGGCGGCGGTTCTTCACAGCGTGGCAATCAGGGGGGCGGCTTTCCAAGTCAGGGCGGCAATCAAGGTGGCGGTTTTCCTAACCAGGGCGGCGGCGGTTCTGCAGCGAAGAAAAATAATGATCCGTTTGCCAGTGGTCCGGACTTTGGTGATGTGCCTGTGGATGATGATATTCCGTTCTGACAAGTACGTTTTTATATAAATGTAGAGTATAAGTTTAAGAGCCTGCTTTTGCAGGCTTTTTTATGTTCGTTTCAATGTCTGCATTCGGCAGCAATCTCAAGATGTAAGATACTTGGAGCATTGTTAAGCGAGATTATATTCGTGATGGCTCATGGTCTCTGGGCTGAGCACATACCACATTTAAAAAGTGATTTCACGTGCGTGACGTGGTGGGTTGCATAGAGTTAGAAGTGATGGAAGATCAGGGCTTTTTGGGTGCTATCCCCTCCGCGCATAACTGTATGGATGCGGGAGCACAGTTGCCGAGTAGTTTTTTCATCTGATAGACAGATTTTTAGGGCGTTTATTCTAATGTTACTTCACTGTTATTGCTGCTTTTTTATCCAAAAGGGAACTAATTTCATGTTTGATCCATGCTAGTTTATCACCGGTTCGTGCTGCTTTAGAGATAATGCCGACCAGCGCTTTGTCTTTGCAGGCGCGCCGTATTTGATCGGCTTGCGCAAGATTTTGATCAAGTAACTTCATGTATGTGGCTGTATCTATGCTGGCAGTGGCAAGCGTATGGCTACGAACCCAGTACTCTGCAGAAACATCTTTGCAAACTTGGGATGGATTAAATGTTTTGGCGGCTTTCTGTATCGGTTTGGCTGTTAAAGTCGGGTCGGTTGAAGCTTTAGAGGTCGGTTTCGGGAGTGTGGGCGCTGCAGGTTTTTCTTTAACGGCAGGTTGAGGTTTTGGATCGGCAATTTTAACCTCGATCGGTTTGAACAGTTCATCGGTAACGATGCTCTTTTCAGCTTTTTTAGGAGGCTGGCTGGATATCTCAGATTGAGCGATAAACAGGTATGCTGCTGCGACAGATGCAATGAGTAAAACCGTAGCCAGTGCAATGGTGATAAGTAATTGGATATTTAATGTTTTCTTGGCCGGTTTAGGCTTGGTGGTTTTTTTCGTGTGTTCCTTTTCTGTGTCCACATTTTCTTCGCTGGTATTTGTTTGTTCAGGCGTCTCCTGCTTCGTTCTTTTAGAGAGTTCCGTATCTTCATTATTGATTTGTGCTAAAGGCTGCTCACCGGAATCATCCTCTGACTCGTTACTGTATTGCGTGAATTCGAATAGGTCATTGTCTTCCGGTTTGGTTGATGTTGTTTGTTTTGGCTCTGTGGACTTAGGAGCTGCTGAGTTCGGCTCAGAAGGTGGCACTTCAGATTCAGGGTTTTTAGACTTAGGACGTGATTGAATGATGATTTCGAACGGTGTTTTGCAATGTTTGCAGCGAATTTTTTTGCCGGCGGCGGCTCTCAGTGCATCGCTTACAGCATACTGCTTTTGACAATGCGGACATTGAATGATTTCCAACTAAACTCTCCTCTCAAATTCCCATGCTCTATCATGCAGCGGGATAATTAAGATGGGAAGTAGTTTAATACAGGAGACGTTGATGACTACGTACAGGGATAGCAATGCGTCCCCGACTAAGCTGTTGTAAAGAACGTTTGCTGCCGGTGTGTTGCCATAGGTCAAAGGCACCCATAGGGCTTAAGGTAGTGTTGCTGTGCGTGAATCCATGAATAGTGTGCAAAACATCTAGCATGGCTCCAAAACCTTGGCAGATATGCTGATACAGTTCGGCATGAGATTGCTTCAAACTACATGCCAGTGAATGATAACTGCTACGGCCCAGACGCACGAAATAATTGATGCTAACCATGCGTCGTTTGGCTTGCTCGGGAAACAGACCTGCAAGCATGAGACAGCTGTCACCGGTATCTCTAAGTCCATCTTGACGACATCTGCCGGACTCGGCTTCGGCATACAGATGTTTAAGTGCCATCGGTTCATACAGCTCATTAGCATTCTTGTGAAAACGCTGTAGTAAAAAGACCATATAACTTTCCAGATTTTCAGATAATGAAACGTGCGCCTGCATTTCTGCATCAAGCACAAGCTGCTGAAATAGCGCAGTCTCTGTCTCTGCAGTATGGATTGATAGGTGTTCATCTCGTTTCATACTACTATCTATCGGCAAAGTCTTGCCGATATTGAACGCTGTTTTTATAGAGTGAACCCAAGTATGCTTGGCTTGCGATGCCTGATGACGCTATAAGCCTCTATTATGTTCACGATCCGATGTGCAGCTGGTGCTGGGCATTCAGACCAGTATGGACAGCGTTGCAACAACAATTGCCTGAGTCGGTAGATGTGAAATATCTGTTGGGAGGTCTTGCTCCTGATTCAGATGCAGTTATGCCTGTGTCTACACAAGAGAATATTCAACGGCATTGGCAGATAATTCAAAAGCGTGTGCCAGGTACAATGTTTGATTTCGATTTCTGGCGTCAGTGCACACCCCGGCGATCCACCTATCCAGCCTGCCGTGCGGTGATTGCGACAAAACAACAAGACTCAAACAAAGAAGATGCGATGATTTATGCCATTCAAAGGGCATATTATTTGAAAGCGCGTAACCCTTCTGATGATGATGTGTTAATGGATTTAGCTCAGCAGCTTGCGCTCGATGTGGAACAGTTTCATCTGGATCTGAATGCAGGGCAGACACAGGCCCTGCTGTTACAGGATATCAGGGCAGGGCAGGCACTTGGTGCTTACGGGTTCCCATCGCTTATATTGCAAAAAGGTGATGAGGTTCATTCTATTGCCGTTGATTACAACAGGGTGGAGCCGATGCAAGCTGCAATAGAGGCTCTGTATTAATATGTTCAGGGTATTAAAGAAACGTAGCGCTTGACTGATCCTGTCTCAGCGATGAATCTGCGAGTATGAAACATCAAACTGCAGCGATGCTGGTAATAGGTAATGAAGTGCTCTCCGGGCGCACGCGGGAAGCCAATGCTTATCTGGCGGCGCAAGAGCTGTTTGATCGTGGCTGTAAGCTGGCCGAGATCGCTGTTGTCCCTGATGTGGATGAAGCCATTATCTCCACGCTGAATCGATTAAGAAATCAATATGATGCCGTGATTACATCCGGTGGCATTGGCCCGACCCATGATGATATAACCATGGATTCAGTGGCTGCAGCATTTGGTGTGGCGTTGATTGAACACCGCTTTATTGTGCAGGCCATGACCGAGTATTTTGGCAATGAGGGCATGAATGAAGGGCGCAAACGCATGACTCGTGTGCCCAACGGTGCCTCACTTATTCGTTGCGATAAAACCATTGCACCGGGTGCTCG
>JAUZQJ010000093.1 GCA_030951045.1 Mariprofundus sp. | reverse complement strand
CGTTATGTGTAAGAAAGGAGTCACCTTCAAATGAAACCAAGAATTAGCATGATCACACTTGGTGTGGATGATCTTGATAGAGCTATAAATTTCTACGAAGAAGGTCTTGGCTTTCCCAGAATGGAATCTCCTCCCTCCGTTGCTTTTTTTACACTAAACGGAACATGGCTTGGGCTTTATGACCGTGAGGCACTAGCGGAAGATGCGCAAGTGTCTGCAGAAGGAAAATGCTTTTCAGGATTCTCTCTTGCGCACAATGTCTCCACAGAGAAAGAAGTGAATGATTATTTTGGGTTGGCCCCACAGATGAAAACACATAACACACATTCGGGTCAGCGCCCTGCAACACCTCCTGCTACCAACAATTGTTAAAGCAACACCATCATGAGGAAATAACCAATGGCATTACTAAAGGCAAGCAATACGGAGATTCAAGATTTCATTCATACATATCACTCCTGGTCTGTTGAAAATGACAAGCTACACCGTGAGTATATATTTCATGATTTCGTACAGGCATTCGGGTTCATGACAGAAGTTGCTCTGATTTCTGAATCCACAAACCACCATCCCGAGTGGTTTAACGTATATAAGAAAGTGACTGTCGATTTAACTACACATGAAGCTGGTGGAATAACCGAACGCGATTTCTCACTGGCTATGAAAATGGAAGAAATAGCCTCAAAAAAATAGAGCGTTCACGCTGAATCGCTTCAGGGCCAGGTCTATTATTTATATCATTGGTGCATAGCAGGCAATGGCCAGACTACTGAGTTCCGGGAATACAACACCACTCAGCAGCCTACCATGACGTTTTTCAGACTCTCTTTTATTTCGCTCCGAACAATTCTTTAATGCCACCGATAGCACCCAGCGTGGCTGTTGCGTCAATCGGCATAAATACGGTCTTATCGCCTTCACCAGCAGCACCAATCGTCTTGAGTGTGTCCAGATAACGGATCGCAATGAGATACTGACTGAATCCCTCATCACCCAAAGCCTCTTTGAGTTTATCCAGAGCGGCCTTTTCACCATCAGCTTCAAGAATACGTGCTTCACGATTACCTTCAGCCACCAGAATCGCGGCCTGCTTTTCACCTTCGGCTTTGAGAATATCCGATTGACGTGAACCTTCTGCTTCCAAAATGGATGCGCGTTTATCACGCTCTGCCCGCATCTGTTTTTCCATCGCCGCCTGTACTGCGTCAGGTACGTTCAAATCCTGTACTTCCACACGCTTAACTTTGGCTCCCCAGTCATCAGCAGCCTGATCCAGCGTAATCTGCAGGCGTGCGTTGATGTCTTCACGTGATGAGAGTGTTTTATCCAGTTCCATCTCGCCAACCAGACTACGCAGGGTGGTCTGGCCAAGTTTTTCAATCGAATTTGGCAGGTTGGCGATGCGATACACTGCATCATGCGGATTGGTAATTTCGATATAGAGCAGCGCATTGATCTGGATACTCACATTATCGCGTGTAATCACTGTTTGAGACGGAAAATCCAATACCGTTTCCCGGATATCAATGCGCTTCACGCTGGTTAGACTTGAATAGGCTGAATCACCAGCATCACCCAATAAACGTCCTAATGCGCCACCTGCCGCAGGCGATTTCCAGATAAATTCACGTGGTTGATCAAGAAAAGGTACGATGAAGTTGATACCGGGCATTAATGTCCGACTATAATTACCCAAGCGTTCAATCACCATGCGTTCAGAGTTACGAATAACCACCACGCCTTTAAAAACTATTACAACGACCACTACTGCGATCGCAATCATTACCATATCCATCAGTTATTCTCCTTAAGTTTGGCGACAAACAGCGTACTACCATTGACACCAATAATAATCGCCGGTTCACCTGCTTGTAGTCTGTCTTCTGATTCAGCTTCCCATGTCACCGTTTTATAATCTACACGACCGCGCGGTGAAACGTCTTCAACCACTTTCACATGTTTGCCAACCATAAATGAGATATTATCAATTTCTTCATCACCACCTTTGGAGCGGAGAAAATATAACAGACCCGTCGCCGCAGCCGTTGCCAATATGAAAACCAGCCACTGAGCCTGCATCGACAGATCGGTCATTGAAGCAGCTATGCCTACGACCCCTGCACCGGCAGCTAATGCCAACAGATAATAAGAACCCACCAGTATCAACTCGACTACTGCAATCACACATCCTGCCAGTAGCCATAAATGCCAAACCTCTAATCCCAACGATTCAAACATGAAACCTCCTGATCGATTTTAAACCATAGTCATATTGCCCAAATGTAACAACATAGACTCCTGTGACCATGCAAACATTAAAATCGCCTCCACCAAACTTGCGTAGTTCACGGCCACATGGACACTTGCCGACATGATACCTTTTCGACTACTCGATACAGCTACAGAACATGGTGCCACCTTGAAACTATATCAACGCGGGATGGATTTTTCGATCCGAGTCGATCAAGCCGGCGACCTGATGAATTCACGCATGCATAATTCGGAAGATGTGCTGGCCGAGCTTGCTTGCAAGCCCATCGCAAAACGTAAGCGTGCCCATGTACTGGTCGGTGGCCTTGGTATGGGGTTTACACTGGCTGCCGCACTTTCCAATACAGGCCCAACAGCGACTGTTTCCGTTGCAGAACTGATGCCTGCCGTCATACGATGGAATTATGAATACCTGGGTATTCTGGCCGGGTCACCTTTGGAGGATGAACGTGTAAAGGTGATTGAAGGTGATGTCGGTAAAATCATGTTTGAGCATAAAAATAGCTTTGATGCCATCATGCTGGATGTCGATAATGGTCCGGACGCCTTTACTATTGATGATAATGATTCCCTTTACAGCCTGCGCGGTCTTAACAATGCCTTTGATGCATTGAAACCCGGAGGTGTGCTCACGGTCTGGTCGGGCTTTTCATCCCCCAGCTTCACACAACGCTTAATGAAAATCGGGTTTGATGTGAAAGTACATAGTGTGCGGGGCCATAAAAACCAGGCCAATAACCGACACACCATCTGGGTTGGTATTCGTACGTAGTTCATGC
>JAUZQJ010000092.1 GCA_030951045.1 Mariprofundus sp. | reverse complement strand
GCCAGGGTAGCGAATTCAATTCAACTTGAGTCACTGCAGGGTCAGTTGCATACAGAACAGCAGAAGCAAGCTGTTTACGCGCGTACATTAGGACAAATTCAGGCACGCATGGCACGCTTGGATGCGTTGGGCTCTCGATTGGTCGATGTGGCATCATTGGATAAGTCCGAGTTTGATTTTGAACTTGAACCTGCTTTTGGCGGGCCGCGTTTGCCTCAACCTGAATCGTTACTTACACAAAAAGCATTGCGTGTGGATCTGCAGGATATGGATGGCCATTTGAAGCAACTTGATGCGCAGCTGGTGGCTATCGATTATATGTTGGAAAGCAGACATGCACTGCTGGATGCGAAGCCGCATGCTTGGCCTACCGAGGGAGGCTGGATCAGTTCACGTTTCGGTCGCCGCATCGACCCATTCAACGGGCATCCTGCTCAGCATTATGGTGTGGATATCGCCAATCGCTCCGGTGCGCCGATAATGTCAGCCAGTCGTGGTGTGGTGACATTTGCAGGTAAAATGGTTGATTTTGGTTATGTGGTTGATGTTGAGCATGGCTATGGATACAAAACACGTTATGCCCATATGGGTGCGGTAAGCGTTGAAATTGGCGATGTGGTGGCGGGTAATCAGGTTATAGGCCATATTGGATCTACAGGGCGCTCAACTGGCCCACATCTGCATTACGAAGTGCGACGCTTTGATATGCTGGTTAATCCAGCATCTTTTTTACCACGCGGTTAGTTGTCTGTTGTCGCTCAGCACGGCGTTCTAAGTACTTTTTTTAAAATAATTCACTGAAGTGTCATTGAAACAGTTTGATGCAAACGCTTCGTTGCGTAGCATGGCTGCATGATGAAGATACCCGTCGCTATTCTTGGTGCAACCGGTTACACCGGTGCCGAATTGATCCGTTTAATAGAAAACCATCCGGTGTTTGAAATTGCCCATCTCGGGGCACATTCGCAAGCTGGCAGGCAGGCTGGAGAAGTGATGCCGGGTTGCGCAGGTGATGTGGCTGATATGATTTTAGCCAAAGCCGATGCTGTGCTGCCGGAGTCTGTGGCTCTGGTATTCACTGCTCTGCCGCATGGTGCAGCTGCAACGAGTGTGAAAAAAGCGCTTGATGTGGGTAAAAAAGTAGTGGATCTATCTGCTGATTTCAGACATCAATCACACGATACATATCGGGCTGCATATGGTGCCGAACATCCACATCCTGAGCTATTTTCTGAGGCTGTTTATGGCTTAACAGAGTTTGCACGTGAACGGGTAGAGAGTGCCCGACTGGTTGCTAATCCGGGTTGTTATCCAACGTCAACGCTGTTGCCGCTGTTGCCGCTGTTGAAAACAGGATGGCTGGATAGTTCATCCATTATTATTGATGCCAAGTCCGGTGCTTCCGGTGCCGGTCGCAGTGCGAATGTTGATCTATTGTATTGTGAGCTTAATGAATCGCTGAAAGCGTATGGTTTGCCTAGGCATCGCCACGCCTGGGAGATGGAAGAGTGGGCGCTTGGTTTTGCCGGTGCATCCATTAAGGTGCGTTTCGTGCCCCATATTCTGCCGATGAACCGCGGTATGCTGACTACCTTGCACCTTTCAGGAGAACATGCGGCCGAGTGGCATACAGTGTTGCAATCAGCATATGAAGGCGAGCGATTTGTGCGGGTGTTGCCTGAAGGCCGGTTGCCGTCAACAGCAGGCGTATCCGGTAGTAACCGTTGTGATATCGGTATATCTGTATTGAGTGAGCATGAGGTGGTAGTAGTCAGCTGTATTGATAATTTACTGAAGGGTGCATCCGGGCAGGCCATTCAAAATGCCAATTTGATGTGTGGTCTGGATGAATCACTGGGTCTTTCGGTGCATGCGCTGTGGCCTTGATTTGAAGCGTGTATGGAATATCCCCATATATATATTATTTGGAAAGAAAACTGCGCCTGAGTCAGCGGTGACCATTAGACTGTTTACATTGATATTGAGTGTGTTGGTGTTGCTCGCCGCCGTCGCTGTTCTGGCTCCGATGTTGCTGTCTTCAAGTCAATATGCACAACAGCGTCAACATATCGCGCAAGTGCAATATGAAAACAGGCATTTAACCAGCACATTATCTGAGACTGAAGCGCTGTTGGCTCTGCGTAATGGTCAAATTGAAGAATTGCAGAAAGAGTTGTTGCGTAATAGTCACGATATGCTGATCATGAAACAACGGCTGGCGATGTTTGATGATGTATTGGCGGCACGTAAAGTGGGTGGGTGGCATATATTGCATCCTACTGCACAGTGGCAGGATGATCAGAGTATTGTCTATCATCTGGTTGTGGTAAAAGGTGAGAATTATCCACGCTGGGCAAAAGGTCATTTGAGCTTATCCGTGACTGCTCCAAATGGCGATGAAATTGTCTTGCAAAGTAAAAAAGGTAAGCGTTCACTTCAGTTTGATATGACTACGCATGCATTTTTTGAAGGTACTATTCCATGGTTAAGAGCGTGGCAGCCTAAAATGTTGCATATATCGCTGTTTGATAAGCGCGGAAAGAATAATCAGCAGATTGAAATTCCTATTTTGAACAGGCATGCACTGCAATCCGTAGAAGCACCTGTTAACAACACAGGCTTGAGTGAACAGTCTGATGGCATGATAGCACCATAAGATAAGAGGTGAGAGCATGATTAAACCATATTTACATTGGAATCCTGAAATTGCATCTTCGGTATTTATTGCCGAATCGGCCGATGTGATCGGGCGTGTTACGATAGGTCTGGACTCGAGCATCTGGTATCAGAGTGTATTGCGTGGTGATGTCCATGACATTGTGATTGGTGAGCGCTCAAATATTCAGGACCTAACGATGATTCATACCAGTGGTGGTGTTAGCCCCTGTGTGGTTGGTGATGATGTGACAGTTGGTCATCGTGTGATTTTGCATAGTTGTGAAATTCAGGATCGCTGCCTGGTTGGTATGGGCTCGATCATTATGGATCAGGCAGTGCTGGAGGAGGGATGTTTTCTGGCAGCTGGATCATTGGTGACCGAGCGTAAAGTACTGCGTGGCGGTTATCTCTATGCCGGTTCACCAGCCAGAGAAGTGCGGGCCTTAAATGATGAAGAGGACGCTTTCTTACTACGCTCTGCCAGCCATTATGTTGATGTTGCATTGAACCATAAAAAGGATTGATGGTGTCTGATCTGCAACGTTTTGCTGCTATCGATATTGGCTCCAATACCTTTCGTTTGATGATTGCGGAGGCAAATTCACCCGGCACTGCTACCCCCTGGCATATCATCCACTATACCCATGATATCATCAGGCTTGGTGAAGGCCTGCATCATAGTGGTGAACTTTCTGATGCGGCAATGGCACGCGGGTTGGCTGCATTTGAAACGTATGCCGCGCTGTTGGCGCAGTTTAATGTGAATGGAGATCATGTTCTGGCAGTGGCTACGGCAGCCATGCGTGAAGCGGGCAATGGAACATTATTCCGGGATAAGGTGGCTGAACAGACCGGCATACAGATTGAAATTATCGGTGGTGAAACAGAGGCGGTGATGTCTTTATCGGGTTCATGTGCAGTGTTGCTTCCGGAAATGCGCTCAAATATGCTGTTGTTCGATATTGGCGGAGCCAGCACCGAATTTATTCGTGCAGCCCAGAGCGATGCATCTCGGAACCACGGAGAGATGATTACCCGCGATGCTATCAGTACCAAGATGGGGGTCGTACGGCTGGTTGAGGCGCATCTGCATACTGATCCGCCATCTCCATCCGATTATCAGGCTATGCTTGCGGCAGCTGATGCTCATCTTGTTACTGTGGATACTTATTGGGGTGACTGTGATGCGCCGGCATCCTTGGTGGGTACGGCCGGCACAGTAACAACACTGGCTGCAACGGCACTGGATCTGTGCCCCTATGATGCCGATGTTATTAATAATTATCGCATGTCCCGGGCAGACTTTGAAGCATTGCGTGATCGCTTATTAATCATGAACCATGAACAGCGTCAGTCTATTCGTACCATTGAACCAGGCCGTGCTGATCTGATAGTTGCGGGTTTGGCCATTGTAGAGGCAGTGATGAATCACTGGCACTATGATGAGCTGGTCATCGTGGATGCAGGTCTGTTGGAAGGTGCCTGGCTAACGATAAGCAAGCAATAGGCGCGGCTGTAACAGAATAAACAGTCTGTGGCTGAAGAGCTAAACCTCATTTCCTTTGTGTCTTGGAGCCTTCGTGGTAAGTATTTTTGTTCGCTTACGATTTAACTGCATGCTCAGGTAGCAGGCTGGTGATGAACGCTTCGGCATTGAATGGCATCAGGTCTTCCAGTGTCTCGCCAACGCCGACATAACGAATAGGCAGGCTGTAGGTGTGCGAGAGTTGTAATACAATGCCGCCTTTGCCGGAGCCATCAAGTTTGGTGACAATAAGACCTGTTGTGCCAGCAACTTCACGGAATTTTTCAACCTGAATCACGGCGTTTTGTCCTGTGCCACCATCAACGACTTGCCATACTTCATGTGGAGCACCGGGGTATGCCTTGCTGATCACGCGCCGTACTTTGGCCAGTTCATCCATCAAACCACGATCGGTTTGCACGCGCCCGGCAGTATCAACAATCACCACATCATAATTTCTGGCCACGCCACGCTGAACGGTATCAAAAGCAACCGATGCAGGGTCAGCACCATCGTGTTGACGTACCATGTCTGCTCCGGCGCGCTCTACCCATACCGCTAGTTGATCGACCGCGGCAGCACGAAAAGTGTCTCCTGCACCAACCAGAACGGATTTTCCTTGTTGGCCGAACATGGTAGCTAATTTACCGATGGTGGTTGTTTTGCCCGTACCATTCACACCGACA
>JAUZQJ010000091.1 GCA_030951045.1 Mariprofundus sp. | reverse complement strand
TAAGGTGTTTAAATGGCGTGATACTGTGCTCTGAGGAAGCGAAAGGGCATCCGTTAAATGACACACGCAAAGCTCATCCCTTTGCGATAGCAGGTGAGTAATTCTCAAACGAACAGGGTCAGCAAGGCCTTTAAACAGGTGAAGTAATTCCATTGCGATAGAATAACGGCTTATCACTCAAATTTCTTCCAATCATTTAAAAATGAGATATGCAGCGTTTTTCAGGAGTGAAGTTATAATCATTAATTATCAACATCCATGCTAAGCCCAGTAAGCACTTGCTCTAAAAAGAGATGACGACTAAAGTAGAATGTGAATTTGAAATAAATATTCGAACATTGGTCAAGAGGAAGCGTATGTTACTTAGCCCTGAATCCCTTGTTATTGACGCCTTTTGCTCAAGCCTGGAACAATACTATCATCTAAACTACGGCGACACAGAGGTGCCCTATGGGGAGGTTGCATCCTGGGCAGCACGCCTCTCATTAGAAAATATTGCAAACAGCGACATGCTTTATCATAACCTTGAACATACTGTCATGGTGACCGTTGCCGGCCAATCAATACTGCACGGCAAACAGTTGATTCATGGTGGCATCTCGGCGGAAGATTGGCTGCATTGCACATTGGCCATGATTTTTCATGATATTGGTTATTGTAAAGGTATTTGCCAGGGCGATGCCGACAATTCATTTATTATTTCTGAATCCGGTGAACGTATCGAGTTACCAAAAACAGCCACAGATGCACAGTTAACGCCATACCATGTAGATCGAGGAAAAGTATTTGTACGAGAACGCTTTGGTCGCAATACCCGCAACATAGATGTAGATCGTATTGCCAGATATATAGAGATGACACGCTTTCCCGTCCCCGAAGGTGAGATCGCAGATGACCCTGATGGTTTAGGTGTTCTCGTGCGTGCTGCCGATATGCTTGGTCAACTGGGCGACCCAAGTTATTTAAACAAAATACCCGCACTCTTTTTTGAGTTTGAACAGCTTGGTTGGAATAAAAACTTCGGTTATAAAACACCGTGGGATTTACGCCATAATTATTCAGCTTTTTATTGGAAACAAGCCTACCCACATATCGAACCGGTCATGCCATATTTAAAAGCGACTCAAGATGGCAGGCAATGGATTGCCAATTTACACGCACATGTATTCAGTGTTGAGCATCTGGAGGCTCCATAGTTATACGTGATATTGAAAAGCAGGGCGGTTCAAGTCTCCATTATAAATCATAAGACGTTGATCACATCCCCCCCCCTGCATTTGTTATCTCTACAGTTGCAAATTAACCCTTATATGCCTATCCTAACCTAGGCTTTTACTATCATAGTGCTTAAGAGTATTCTGGCGGTTGATTATCATGAAAAAATGGAGAGAGGTGGCGCAACACATGAAAGCCAGCACTGAATTGAATGTGCATAACCTGACACTGAACCTCTATTGCAAAATATCTAACACTTCATCTGACAAGCTTCTTTCATTGATGAACAGCCCGTACTAATGCAACAAACAACGGCTCGTGAGGCACTGAACCTCTATACATACATCGTCAATGCTAGTGATGATTTTATGAATATCATCGACAATAATTATTGTTATGTCGCAGTCAGTGACCCCCTTTGTCAGGCCTTTCAATGTTCCCGAGAAAGTCTTATCGGCAAGAGTGTCGGTGATATTTGGGGTCATGAACTCTTTGACAACGGCATCCGTTCTCGCCTGGATCAATGCCTTGCAGGTAAGCCGGTTGAGCATGAGTTTGAATTTTGTTTTCCGGACACCGGCTTGCGCTGGTATAGCAGCAGGTTTATCCCTTACCGTGATCTACAAGGCTGCGTAACACATGCTGTAGTGATCAGCCATGATATCACGAACCGCGTCAATAGCGGACAGGCACTCAAAATGAGTAAAGACAGGCTGGAGTTTCTACTGCATTCAGCGCCTGTCATTATCTACAGTCGCGAAGCTGAACAGCCCTGGTCCTTAAACTTTGTAAGTCAAAATATTCGACCACAATTTGGTTATGATGAAAACAGCTTATTAGGTAAGGTCAATACATGGGAAAAACATCTGCATCCAGATGATTGTGCCTTATTAACCGATGCCCTTCATACGCTGTACGAACAGGGTCAGAACAAACTTGAGTACCGCCTGCAAGATGATCGAGGGGTTTGGCACTGGCTTTGTGATGAAATGGTGCTTATTAAAGATGCGCAAGGAAAACCCAGCGAAATCGTCGGATATTGGGTAGATATTAGCGAACGTATCGAAGCTGAGCAGGAGCGCAAAAAGTTACAAGCCCAGATTGAACACAATCAACGCCTTGAATCTCTGGGAGTCATGGCAAGTGGCATTGCACACGATTTTAATAATATTCTTGCCGCGATCATGGGTAATGCGTCAATGGCCACAATGGATTTACGAAATAATCCTGAGAGCGCAGAGAAATATATCGAGAGAGTCATGCTCTCCAGTGAAAAAGCTGCGGAGCTATGCAAGCAGATGCTGGCATATGCCGGCAAAGGTAGTTTTGACATCAGGCCCATCAACCTTACCAATATGGTGTATGAAACCCATAGACTGTTAGAGGTTTCAATCCCAAAAAATGTGAGCTTAAAACTCGATTTAGACAAGAACCTTCCTTCTGTAGATGCCGATATATCTCAGATGCAACAAATTGTTATGAATCTGGTGATCAATGGCTCCGATGCCATTGCAGAAAATCAGGGCACCATTCGCATTCAAACCGGTGTTATGCAGGTGGATAGGGATTATCTATCCAGCACTTATCTGGATGATAACCTACCTGAAGGGCACTACATTTATCTTGATGTGGCTGACAGTGGCTGTGGTATGGATACACAGACACTGACCAGCATCTTTGAACCATTTTTCACAACCAAACCCACTGGCAGGGGGCTGGGCATGAGTGCTGTACTGGGCATTATCCGAAGCCACCGTGGCGCTATAAAGATTGAGTCCAAAGTAGGGGTTGGCACCAGCTTCAGAATAGTGCTTCCGCTCAACATGGATGCACATACAGATAAAACAGATGAAGGTATGGATAACGCGGAGAAAGCACTAGCCCTTGGCACCGTTTTGTTGGTAGATGATGATCCAGATGTACTGTATGCAGAGTCACAGATCCTTGAAAACATCGGGTTTCAGGTGCTAACTGCAGTGGATGGCAAAGATGCTATCGAGGTGTATCGTCAACATGGCAAAAAAATTACTGTTGTTCTACTGGACATCTCTATGCCAAACATGGGTGGCAAGGCGTGTCTAGCTGAGCTAAAGCGAATCAATCATCAGGTAAAAGTGATTTTCTCTAGCTGTTACAATGAAGCAGACGCTGCTGAATGTGCCTCTGGACTGAGTGGCTTTATACAAAAGCCATACAGAATAGAAGCGCTGAAAAACCTGCTGGAAAAGGTGATAAGTACAGACACGCATGACTCTAAAATAAATTGAAATTACCGTGGGAGAGATATGACAACTAAAGCCAAAGACCCAGAGAACAATACTGCACCTACAGAGGATAACCTAGCCGGCGTTGGTAACGTCGATCAAATAAGAGATATTATTTTCGGATCACAAATGCGTGATTATGAGAGTCGCTTTCAGCGTTTGGAAGAACGCCTTCTGAACGAATTAACAACCGTGCGAAATGAGACAAGCACGCGCGTAGATGCACTAGAATCCTATATGCGAAACGAGATGGATGCCCTCAATAGCCGTCAAAGCAAAGAGCGTGATGAGCGTGAATCCGATGACAAAGAATTGAGCGAAGAGCTGAAACAGCTATCCAAAGAGTTGTTGAAAAAACTGAGCCAGTTGGATGACTCCGTTACCAACCAGAATCGTGAGCTTCGCGATCAATTGCTTAATCAGTCTAAATCACTCAGTACCGAAATTCATTCAACCCGAGAACAATTAAACAATGCATTGGTACAAGCGACGAATGAATTGCAGCATAACAAAACGGACCGAGCCTCACTGGCAGAGCTGTTATCGGAAATGGCACTTCGACTGAAAGACGAATTTCCTTTGCCTTCCAGCAAGTAACCCAAAGAGAGAGACTGCATTAGCAGATGTCTGATCAGCGTGTGAAAAACAGCGAAGGAGAAAACGTGCCCAAACCCGGCCTACCGGATCCTAATGGTGACCTGAAACGCCTGAAAGAATTGTTACTGGGTGAAGAGACCAAAAAGATCGACGTGTTACAGGAGCATCTGGAGAACCCTGAATTACACGCCGGTGATGTTGGCCGTGTATTGCATCAGGCAGCGCAGCTGAATCAACAACAGTTACCGGGAGCGCTGGCCGATGCGCTATCTCCTGTTGTCGAATCATCGCTGTATGCCTCGGTACGTAAAAATCCAGATAGGCTTGGCGATGCACTATTTCCAGTCATGATGCCAGCCATCCGGAAGTCGATCATCTCAATCATGAGCGGAATGGTACAGTCACTGAATCAAATGCTGGAAAATTCGTTCAGTTGGCAGGGCTTAAAGTGGCGACTGGAATCGATACAGACAGGCAAGTCCTTTGCCGAGATTGTCATGTATCACACTCTGGACTACCGGGTAGAACAGGTATTTCTGATCCATAAAGAAGATGGCTCCATGCTACAACATGTCAGTTTTATGGAAGAAGACTCAGAGAATGCTGATCTGGTTTCAAGTATGCTGACTGCCATTCAGGACTTTGTACGTGATTCATTTCAGGTTGAGGAAAACGATTCCATTGAAAAGCTGAATATTGGCAATATGGTGGTCAATATTGAATCCGGATCAAAAGCGGTATTAGCGGCTGTTGTGCGCGGCAATGCGCCGACTGCATTCAATGAAACATTGCAATTGTGCTGCGAATCCATTCACAAACAAATGGCTGCAGAGCTGAATAATTTTGATGGTGATGCCTCCGTCTTTAATGCCATCCGACCTCGCATGGAATCTTGCCTGATTTCGCAAACGGCAACACCACCATCAAAACCCAACCTCAAGGCCAAACTGGTACTTGCTGCCTTGGCGGTCATGCTCGTCGGCTGGACAGGCTTGAGTTGGTATCAGGCTGAGCGCGAAAAAAGCCTGATACAAGCGCTGGATGCACTCAGTGGCGTTGTCGTCATCAGAACCACACATGAGCAAGGCGCTCTACTCATTTCTGGTTTGCGTGACCCTCTCGCAAACAATGCGGATGCATTACTGCATCAGTATGGAATTTCCAAAGATGATGTAGTCTTTATGTGGACGCCATATCAATCGCTAGAGCCGGATATTCAGGTCAAACGAATCAAACGCTTACTCAAGCCGGATGCAAAGACACAAATTCAACTCGACGGAAGCACATTGATCATCACAGGCATGGCTCACCGGGCATGGCTAAAACAAGCCAATACGCTACTGGCACTAGCCGGGATTTCCGAGATACGCAGCGATACATTGGTACTTAGTGATTCGTCTGATTATTTATTACAACTTGCGGCGAAACAACTTCAACCGCCAGAAACAGTTCACTTGAGCATGCTCGGTGAGACGCTGATCGCTGCCGGCAAGGCATCACATGTATGGCTAACAAAGGCTGCAACAGCGGTCGATACCATCGCAGGCATCAAAGCTTTCGATGCTTCGAAAGTACTGAACATGCAATCGGACAGCTATTTATTAAGCGAATCCATTCGCTTACTTCAGCCACCATCGACTGTTCATCTCAATGTCCAGGATGCTCTGCTGGCAGCCACTGGAAAAGCCTCTCAAGCATGGATCCGCAAGACCACTAAAGCGGCAGCACTCATCCCCGACATCAAGGCTTATGATGACTCAAAATTGGTGGATACCGAATCAAATGCCTATCTCTTAAAGAAAGCGGAACGCTTGCTCAAACCACCTGCTTCAGTTCGACTGAGTATCAAGCGCAGCAGGCTGACTGCTAAAGGGGAGGCATCTTCCAAATGGATTAAAAATGCACATAAGCAAGCCCAACGCATATCAGGAATTAAAGGCTTTGATACACGGCATTTAATTGATACCGGATCTAATGCTTATGTCCTGGCTAAAATAAGACGCGAACTACAGCCGCCGGAGTCAGTGAATCTGAAGTTACAAAACCATCAGCTCATCATCAGCGGTATCGCCAACGCCGCTTGGGCGAAACGAGCAGGCAAGCTAACGCTTGGCCTCGATGGGGTAAATTCTGTCTGGATGCGTAAGCTGGTGGTGATAGAGAAAGTGCTCGCCCCCCTCAAAACAGAATTGCGCAATACAGAACTGCGCTTTGTTGCCCACAGCAATCAATTCATGGATGGCGAGACCTTAAAAATAAAACGCCTTGCACAGCAGCTGATCAAACAGAGTGATCTGTTACGTGTCACGCAAGCCCATGTAAAGGTTACCGGTTATTCTAGGCTCTTAGGCGGTCATGCCAGTGCCCTGGCTCTAAGCCGGGCGACAATGGTAAAACGAGAATTGGTCAAGAATGGATTAGCCAGCAGCCAAGTAAAAACGAGTGGTTTGAAGACACGAAAAGAGGGCTGGGCTGCACAGCTAGACCTAATCTGGAGCCCGCTAAAATGAGTCGAATCTTACAAAAAAAAGTATGTTTACTGGGCTCTTTTGCCGTTGGCAAAACCAGTCTGGTCGGTCGTTTCGTCAAGGGTTTATTTTCCGACAAATACCTCTCTACGATGGGCGTTAAAATCGACCGAAAAAGCCTACAGCTCGATGATGTGACCGTGAACATGATGCTATGGGATGTGCATGGAGAGGAGTCCAACAAGAAAGTGCCAGCCGCTTATATGCGAGGTTCTGCCGCCTATCTGCTGGTGATCGATGGCACACGTATAGCAAGCGTAGAGGCAGCACGCGAATTGCATGCACGCATGAAAGCCGAAGTGGGAGATGTCCCATTTGTAGTGTTATTAAACAAAGTTGATCTTCAGGATGAATGGCAACTTTCAGAAACAGATATGACAGCAATGCATGATGATGGCTGGAAGTGCTATAAGACCAGTGCGCTTAGTGGCGAAAATGTAGAAGAGGCATTCTCATGTCTGGCCCACCAATTGACGTCATAACCATGCAAAAGCTTCCAGACGAGCTCCTTAATTATCTGACAAATATACATATTTATCAGCTATCTCCAGCATGGGCAAAGTTAGATGAGCAGTGTCATTCTATTATCGAGTGCGGCGGAGACTGGAGTAAATATACGGATGACATTTCAGTACATTCAGGGCTTGTAGTAGAAGATGCATTCCTATTCCTGTGCGGGCAGACCTTTGAAGAGGATTTCATGCTCCCTCAAATGGAGATGCGAGAGAACTATTTTACCAACATTCATTTTATACGTATCGAGAGCACGCCTTGGTTGTTGTTTCTGGATGTGTCTGAGCAGACCTTGCAACAGCAGTTGCAGCAGCAAAATGCCAATGAATTAAGTTTAGTGCGCGACCAGCAACGCAGAGTATTGGATCGCTATGTGGGAGGCGCCGTAACCGAGCGCAGTATTGAAGGGCGCTTAACCTTTGATGCTGCTGGTGAACGTCGCAATATCTCTACCATGTTTATTGACCTACGCAGCTTTACGATATTCAACCAGAACTATGATCCACAGCATGTGATGGACGTACTTAATCAGTATATGGAAAAAATGATTCCCCCAATTCTTGATGAATACGGTTTGGTGGACAAAATCACTGGTGATGGTGCCATGACCGTATTTGGCGTGCTCAATGATCAAAATAATCCATCAGAGTCCGCACTGCGCGCTGCCATCCGCATTCAAAGAGAAGTGTTAACCATGAATGATTTGCGCCGGGAACAAGGGGATTACATCATGGAAGTAGGCATCGGTATTGGCAGTGGTGAAGCTGTCTTGGGGATTATTGGTGCGAGAGATCGACGTGCTTTTAGCGTTATTGGCCCACATGTGAATTTAGCCGCCAGACTTGAGGGTGCGGCCAGAGGTGGAGAAATCCTGGTGGATGAAACAACATTTCATGCAGTCAAATCTCTGATTGATGATTATGAATGTGTGAATACTGAACTGAAAGGCATCGGTGTCAGTTCGGTTTATAATTTACGCTATTCCAGAGATATTTAAGTCATATGCTGCGGCAATGCAGGTTGTATCGAACTAGATCATTCCCCAAGCCCTTTCGTTAACAGATCCGCGAATCTAAATTTGCTTTTGCTTACAAAGCAGTGCTTCCTTAAGCCGTTGAATTCCTTTTATTATAGATAATAGCTGCTTATCACTAATGTACTTCCAGTCATAAACTTGAGACTTGGATCACATCTTTGCACCTACTCGCATGTACAGTGACCTATAGGATTTAAGAGTAAATACCCTCATTTATTAAAAAAGTTGAAGTGTTTTAACTCACCACCAACAACAGGAGGTTCAGCATGAGAAACGAACGTCGAAACCAAGATAGATATTGTTTTAATCTTGATCTTCACCCCGAAGGTGAACTCTTCCTGTTTGTTGGTGATCAAACCTATGAAGTTTGGAAATTACTAGATATCTCACCCTTTGGAAGCTGTCTATCAGTTGATACCAACATTGAAATAGGTACTCGGGTAGTACTGCACTATCAGACCCCAAGCGAAGAAATAGTCGTCTTTGGCACTGTCTCCTGGAGTGATCACGAGAATACCCTGGAGGAAGGAGCCGGTTTCAGAATGGGCGTTGAATTTAACAGGGATACAATGCTCTTGAATGTATCTCTCTTCAAAATAGTTACAGCACCAATGCTAAACGTAAATCCCGTTGCTACTGACATGCAGGGAAACCGCCCGGTTATGGGCTCATTGCGATAGAGCATTCCTTCATACCACGGATATGTTTTTGACAAACCCAACAGTGTTCAAACAATTAGTCTGTTGGTAGCGCCTCAAATTCCTTGCGTTTAGCTTCCATCCACTCTTTCATGGCCACAGGATTGCTCATTAGACGCTTCATTCCATTCATCGCTTCCATGTGTTTCTCATCGCCTATATCGAACATCTCCATGCCATGAGTTCTACTCATTTCTGCTATTTCTCCGAAATTACTGGCACGGAATTCTTTATCGCAAGCTCCACCGAGTTGTTTACACGTCATGGTTTTCATGATTTACAGCCTCCTTTTTCTCAAGCACTCCGTATCAGTTCATCAAGGTAGTGATTCAACCTTCATTAAGGTATTTTGATCCGTATGGTGAAACACCATCTCGTTGGAAGGTATCCACAAATGGGTGTCTTCTTTATAACTGAACTGATCATCAGCATGGATGACGACATCCAGAACATATTTTATTGTCTTATGCGAATCATGTAAAAATTTATTGGATAAAATACCGTATGTTTCAGAACCTATCTGAGCCGATAGATGCAGCGACCGACTATCGGGCTCAGCGTCCCCTCCGGCATTAATCAGCACGCCTCGCGGCACCATAAAACAACGCAACACCTGATGCTGGCCGGCATCCCACAACCAATAACCGACCTCTTCGTGAAAAGCATCTTGCTCGCCCAAACGTCTGGCGGTCATGGCATAACGCAACCCATACAATACTTGAGGACCATTTTTCACAGGCCCGAGTGGTTCAAAAACAATGCGCTCATGAAAATCCGTTAACAACTCCTGGCCATTCACAATTGAGACATCTAGCCCATGTTCACCTTCCCAAATACCCGCTAAACTGTTTAATGGGCCTAATTGCTCAATCATCATTGCATCCATAGAGCCTCCATGTGATAGATCATATCATGCACAATAGCTGAAAATTCAGCAACACCTATGCAATAAACATAGTAATATTCCTCTCCGGTATCAGCGCTTTATTTAGATGCATTATACAATAGTTGTATCATGCATCTTTAATGCGTAACATTCGCCAATCAGGAGACTTTATGCCCGAACCCGTCCAAAATCTTAAGCTCGAACAGGCCATTGGCATGCATGTGAATCGCACCGCCTTTCTAATGTCGGAAGAGATTGCCAGGCGCTTTTCCCAGCATGGTTATGCTATCTCGGCTCCCGATTTCGGTATTTTGTACCGCTTAATGGAGCAGGGGCCCATGACACAGGTGGACATTGCCACCGTGATGATGCGTGATAAAACAACCATTACCCGTCGTATAGATGCACTGGTAAAAAAAGGACTGGTCGAACGCACACCATGCAAAGAGGATCGCCGCTGTTTCCGCATAAGATTAACCGACAAAGGTGATAGCACTTTGCAAGTCACCATGCCTCTGGTACACGGTTTTCAACAGGAAGTGCTCAGTGACATTTCTGATGAAGAAAAAGCAATCACGATTAAGACACTGGAACATATTTCAAAAACAATCATCACAAAAAAAGGAGTTTCTAATGTATAAATTTTATCTGACATGCTTGAGCCTCACACTACTCATTGCTTCCCCTGTTTATAGTGCTGAACCGACAGGCCTTGAAATCATGCAGCAGGTCGATGCCCGTGATGATGGTGATGATCTGATTCAGCATATGAAGCAGCGCTTAATTGATCGTCGTGGCAATATACGTGAACGAGAAATGGTTTCATTCCGAAAAGATTATGGGCGAGACAGCAAATCAATCACCTACTTTTTAGCCCCATCTAATATACGCGATACAGCACTGCTGACATGGGACTATGATGGCATAGCCAAAGATGATGACCAGTGGCTCTACCTGCCTGCCCTGAAAAAGGTACGTCGAATCTCATCTTCTGATCGTGGTGACTATTTTATGGGTACAGATTTCACCTTTGAAGATATTAAACAGACACCGGAACTGGAAGATTACAACTGGCATCTGACCGGCTCTGAAGCGCTGGATGGCCAGCAGGTGTGGGTCGTTGAAGGAGAACCGAAAACCGATGATCTGAAAAAGAATCTGGGATACTCCAAAACACGGTACTACATTCGCAAGGACATCAATATGTATATCCGTGTCGACTACTGGGATCGTAAAGGCAAAGCGCTGAAAAACCTTGTTTCTGAAGAGATCACCCAGATCAATGGCGTGTGGACAGCCATGAAAGGTACGATGACGAACATTCAATCGGGCCACCGTACCGAGCTATCGTTCTCTGATCATCGTTATAATACAGGCCTCTCAGATCGCACTTTTTCCGAACGCATGCTCAAGCGCGGTTATCGCGCTAAATAATTACTATTCACAATCACGTTAAGTCATCACAACGAGGAAATTATGAAACACATTTTTAATTGGCTTCTAAACCATCCAAAGTCTGTATTGCTAATATTAATAATGACAACGGTTCTTGCAGCCAGTCAAATGCGTAACATTCATATCGAAACCGATATGGATGCCATGCTACCCAAGCATAGCGATGCCTATGTAAACAAGCAGGTACTGGAAGAACGCTTTGGTAGCTCTGATATGGTCATTATCGGCATTACCAAAGATGATAAAGAGGGCATTTATAACCAGGCCACACTAAAACTGATTGAAGAACTAACCGACTGGTTGGCTGAGCAACCACAATTTCGCACACTCGCACTCAATGATTTGCTCTCTTTAGCAACAATCAAAGACATTCGCGGCTCGGAAGGCGGGCTTGATGTCGAAAAATTCATGGATGGCGTTCCTTCTACTGAGGCCGAGGTTGAGCACCTGAAGCAGCGCATGCACGCATTTGGCCTGTATGAAGATGTCATTGTATCAGCTGATGGCAGCGGCACTATTTTAGCCGTTCGGCCCATGCCTGATTCCCGGCACCAATATGCAGAGATCTATGATCTGGTAAAAGCCAAAGTTGCGGAGTTTGAAGCTCGTGGTGGATCTGAACATTTCTTTATCTCCGGTCGCCCCGTGATTGAGGGCGTATTTGGAGCCTACATGCCGGCTGAAATGAAACGCATGCAGCCCATTGTTATGGGCTTATTATTACTCTTACTTTTCCTGGCATTTCGTACACCACGCGGTGTGTTATTACCAATTATAACGGTGCTTATGGCTGAAATATGGACACTAGGTACGATGGCCGCAATTGGTGCCCCTATCTATACCATCACCACCATGCTTCCGATTCTAATCCTGGCGATAGGGATTGCTGACGCCGTGCATTTTCTGAGTCGAGAACGCCTACTCGCCCATCATAAAGCCTATACCCACCGAAAGGAGCGCATGGTTGAAGTGATGCATGAACTGTGGAAGCCAATGCTGATGACCACCGTCACTACCGGTGCTGGCTTTCTATCCATGCTGGCTTCCGACCTGCCACCAATTCGTGATTTTGGTCTGTTTGCATCGATAGGCATTGTCTATGCCCTTTTGATCACCATGCTACTATTACCCGCAGCCCTTATGCTGTTACCTGAAAAGGTAAAACATGCGGAACGCAAGCCGTTATTCTCCGGTTATGTCGAATGGCTGGGCGGGGCAGTATTGAAACATCCCAAACGTATCTTAAGCTTTTTTGCCATACTATTGATGATTTCAGCCGTTGGCATTATGCGTCTGGATGTGAATGCATCATTGGTTGATCAGTTCAAACCGAATGACCCCTTACGCCAGGCCGATGAGATGCTGAACAAACACTTCTCAGGCACCACCAGTCTGGATGTCATGATTGATACCGGCAAAGAGAATGGTCTGTTGGAACCGCTATTTTTACAGCATCTGGCTGATCTTCAGCTAGAGATTGAAAAAGATCCGATGGTAGGCGACTCATCCTCTATTGCTGAGTTTTTACAGACTATGAATCAGGCCCTGCATGCTGATGATCCGGCCTGGAAAAAAGTACCTGATTCTCCTGATCTGGCTGCACAATATCTGCTACTGTACTCCTTCTCCGGTGCGCCCGATGATTTTGAAACCTTTATCACTGGTGATTATCGCCATGCCCATGTGCGTATCAATATGAAAACCGATGAAACCAAGGTGGTTGCTACCCTGTTGCATCGAATGCAAGAAAAAACCGATCGATGGTTCCCTGCCGATCAGGGTTTCAAAGTGGAGTGGGCCGGCACAGGCTTCACGGTTCATCGCCTCTCTCAAATGATTATTGATGGTCAAATTGCATCGCTTGCAACCTCTATCATAGCCATATTTTTACTGTGCTGGTGGATGTTTAAACGCCTGCTGGTTGCAGGCATCGCCATGATTCCGGTCACGCTCGCGGTGACAGTTAACTACGGTATGATGGGCAATGTAGGCATCCCTCTCGATATTGCCACTGCCCTTACCGGTGCAATGGCGCTTGGTATCGGTGTCGATTTCGCTATCCATTACCTGCATCGTTATCATGAGGAATCCGAAGCTGGTAACAGTTATGAAGAGAGCGTGATCAATACCAATCGCAGTGTTGGCCATGCGATTCTCTTTAACAGTTTTGTGGTCATTGGTGGATTCCTGGTACTACTATCGGCAGCACTCTATCCACAGATGAAGCTAGGCGCTTTGATCGCAGCAACCATGGTAGTCTGCTATCTCGCCACCTGTTATCTATTCCCTGTATTGCTGGGGCTCGGTAAAAAGAAGATCAAGGTATGAATAAACTCGCCATTCTGATCAGTGCGGCACTGCTGTTTCCAGCAGCAGCTGGCGCATTCGAATGGACCATGCATGGATCACTAAAAAACGAGACCGCTTATTTCATATCAGGCGATAAACGGCTGGATAAGATGCAAAATCGCCTCGAACTCAAGCCCGAAGCGATTCTCAGTGATCGCTGGGAGTTTCGTGGCAGGGTGCTTGGCTGGTATGACGCCGCCATGCAAATCGAACATACCAACAACACGGATCTCACCGTGGGCATTAAAAAACATTACCGCAGCTACATTAAAAGCAAAGAGGCATATCTGCTCTACGGTGGCGACGATTTCGATTTTCGTATTGGTCAGCAGCAAATAATCTGGGGAAAAACAGATGGTCTGCGCATGTTGGATATCGTAAACCCGTTAGATATGCGTGAGTTTATTCTCGATGATTTTCTCGATTCACGCATCGGCCTGTGGTCAGCACGCCTGAACTGGTATGCTAATATAGGTGGCTCCGAGCATGAGTTCGAGTTTATTGTCATTCCGGATGCTCGTTCCGCAGACCTGGCTCCCAATGGTTCGCGCTGGGCATTTGCGCTTCCCCCTGTTCCAGCAGGCACCCGAATAGCGATTCAGGCTAGCAACAAACCAGGCTGGAAAGCAGCTGATACAGAAGCAGGAGTAGCCTGGCGTGCGAATATGTCCGGCTGGGATCTATCCCTGAACTGGTTCTATGGCTGGAAAGACACACCAAGTATGCAGAAAAACATGATTCCAGGGCTCTTAATATTAACGCCTGTGTATCAGCGCATGAATACGGTTGGTGGCTCCTTCTCCAACGCCTTCGGAGCCACCGTTCTGCGTGGAGAACTAGCCGTGAACATTGGCGAAAGCATTAACAGGCTTGGTTTAACACCCGCCACATCGGTCGGCAAAGATACTACGCTCAACGCATCGCTGGGGATGGATTACAATAAAAATAACTGGCGCATCAGCCCGCAGTTTTTTATCCGCTATCTACCGGGCTGGGATAACACTGTCGCTGAAGATCAGGCATCCGGCTTCTTCAGCCTGATGGTTTCCACCGATTATATGAATGAAAAACTCAAGCCCGAAATCATCGGACTCTACGATTGGGCCGATGGCAGCTGGATGCTACGTCCCAAAGCATCTTACGAGTTCAGTGACCAAATTATTGCACGACTTGGCATGGATATATTTGGTGGTTCGAAGGGGCTCTTTGGACAATTTTATTCAAATGATCGCGTATATAGTGAACTGGAATACACTTTTTAGAACTTCTCAGCCCTATCGGGCTGCGACAATTTGCCACATTGCAGATGCTGCTTCGGCAGAGCATCGTAACGGTTTACATTGTCGATGATGCCTGATCTCAATCGTTAACAAGGAGCCCCCCATGCAAAAAATAATCATACTTTCAGTGAGCATGTTGCTGGCGAGCAATGCCATTGCCAGCAACGACATGGCAGAAGGCAAGCGATTATTTCATGAAAACTGCTTCGTTTGCCACAACGCTGATCTTGATCCACCACAGGCACCGCCAATGTACGGCGTGCAGAAACACTATAAACGGGCAACGGCCGACCGGGATGCCTTTATTGAAAAAGTGACAGCGTTTGCAACGGATCCAAACGAGGACAAAGCTATTCTGAAAATGGCCGTTAAACATCTTGGTGTCATGCCAAATCCGGGTGTAGAAGAAAGTGATGTGCGAAAAATTGCGGCTTATATTCATAATGAAACATTTGCCAGGCCATGCGGACACATGAAAGCCGCCATGAAAAAGGCCAAAGTCGAAGGCGATCTTAAACATTTCACAAAAATAAAAAAGAATTTTAACCGCAAGTGCGCAAAGCAAACAGTTAAAGCTCCCGCAGCAAAGGCTGCGACAAACTCAGCTACTGCAGGAAGCCTGAAACAGATCATGCAACAG
>JAUZQJ010000090.1 GCA_030951045.1 Mariprofundus sp. | reverse complement strand
GCAGAAATCATGTGACGCAAGAAAGGCTCACCTGCATAACCACGTGCACCAGCAGAACCCTGCATGATGACTGGTGAATTTACTTCATTTGCAGCTTCCATGATAGCATGGACTTGCTCCATGTTGTTCACATTAAATGCTGGCATGCCGTAGCTGTTTTCAGCTGCATGTGCCAGTAGTGGACGTAATGAAATTAAAGCCATTTCTTTCTCCTTGTGTTTTAGCGGGCATATTATGCCCAATTATCCGGTTCGTATGAACCATTAATTTTTACTTATTTAAATACTTCACCTACACGTACGATCTTCATGGTGTTGGTGCCGCCGGCAGCGCCCATAGGGGTGCCTAGTGTCATGATGACCAGATCTTCCTCAGTCACCAGTTTATCATAGAGCATCATGGACATAACATCGCGGGTAGCTTTCTGTGCATCTTTAGGGCCATAGTCATCTGATACAGGTTTAGGGATAACGTTCCTGAACAGTGTAACACGTCCGGCTGTTTCAGCTGATGGCGTCAACGCATAAATCGGTGACTTAGTCAGGTGACGGGACATGTACAGTACGGTATTACCACTCTGTGTGAATGACGCAATCGCAGAAATTGGCATCATATGAGACGCATCCATGGCTTGGCGCGCAATACACTCATCGATGGAATTCGGCGGGAAATGCGGGTCACGTGTTGCAGTGGATGGTAGCACTCTCTGTTTTTCTGTTTCAATACAGGTGCGGTGCATGGCCTCAACAGCTTGCAGAGGGTATTTCCCGGCAGCCGTTTCACCGGAAAGCATAATGGCATCAGTGCCATCAAGTACTGCATTTGCACAGTCATTCACTTCCGCTCGTGTCGGGATTGGGTTTTCACACATGGATTCCATCATCTGAGTAGCAACGATGACTGGCGTGTTATGTTTTGGTGCCTCACGTAGAATGCGTTTCTGAACCGGTGGCACAGATGCATCGCCAATTTCAACACCAAGATCACCACGGGCTACCATGACAACGTCGGATGCTTCCAGAATGGAAGTGAGGTTTTCCGGGAGAACAGCTTCAGCACGTTCAACTTTGGCAACCAGACCGGCATTACTGCCTTCCGCACGCACCAGAGAGCGGGCGTACTCCATATCAGCACCATGACGTGGGAATGATATGGCAACATAATCAACACCAATGGCGCATGCTGTTTTGATGTCTTCTTTGTCTTTTTCAGTCAATGCTGCAGCAGATAGGCCGCCACCGGCACGATTGATGCCTTTGTTGTTGGAGAGTACGCCACCAATGACTACGGTGCAGTGAATCTCCTGACCAATGACTTTATTCACATCCATAACAAGTAGGCCATCGTTAAGCAGCAGGCGTGCGCCCGGCACTACATCTCCGACCAGTTCTTTATAGGTGAGGCCAACGCGTTCATCATCACCTTCATCCAGACTCATGTCACCATCAAGGATGAAATGTTGACCAGGTGTAAGCATGGTTTTACCCGTTTTAAATTTACCACAGCGGATTTTTGGGCCCTGCATGTCAGCTAGAATACCAACACATACACCATTGTTCTTGGCGGCTGCACGTACATTTTCCGCACGCGTTCTATGCTCATCAGCACTACCGTGTGAAAAGTTAAGACGTACGACATTGACGCCTGCTTTAATTAGCTTATCCAGCATCTCCGGGGATTCGGAGGCTGGACCAAGCGTTGCTACAATTTTAGTTCTACGAAAATTAATCACTTAAGCGGCACGTCCTTCTAACATGGTAACGGCTTGTAAATCTTTACCTTCCAAAAACTCAAGGAAAGCACCGCCGCCGGTGGAGATATAAGATACTTTGTCTGCAATGCCATATTTATCAACAGCAGCGAGTGTGTCGCCGCCGCCTGCGATAGAGAATGCCTTGGATTCAGCAATAGCTAGAGAGATTGCTTTAGTGCCTTCGCCGAATTGATCGAATTCAAATACGCCAACAGGGCCATTCCATACGATGGTGCCGGCATTTTTAATGATTTCAGCCAGTTCTGCAGCTGAATCAGGGCCGATATCGAAGATCATATCATCATCAAGGCAGGCATCAGCCGCTTTCAGTGTAGCTTCCGCAGTAGGTGAGAACTCTTTAGCACATACAATATCAGTTGGTACAGGGATGCTGCCGCCATTGGCAATTGCATCAGCAGTGAGTCGTTTGCAGGTGTCAATGAGGTCTGCTTCATACAGAGACTTACCAACAGGCATGCCCGCAGCAGCAATAAAGGTGTTGGCGATACCGCCACCTACAACCAGCTGATCTACTTTAGTAGCAAGAGATTCCAGTACAGTCAGTTTGGTGGATACTTTAGAGCCACCAACGATAGCAACCATTGGGCGAGCTGGATTATCCAGTGCTTTACCTAATGCTTCTAACTCACCAGCTAAAAGAGGGCCAGCGCATGCAACAGGCGCATACGTGCCAGCACCATGAGTAGAAGCCTGTGCACGGTGTGCAGTACCGAATGCGTCCATCACATAGATGTCGCAAAGAGCAGCATATTTTTTGGACAGTGTTTCTTCATTTTTCTTTTCACCAGCGTTAAAACGCACGTTTTCCAGTAGTACAACTTCGCCGTCAGCTACATCGAAACCACCATTTAGATAGTCACGGATCAAACGAACTGGTTTACCAAGCAAGCCAGAGATATGGTCAGCAACCGGCTGTAGAGAATTTTCTTCGCTGTACTCACCTTCAGTAGGGCGACCAACATGAGACATCAACATTACTTTGCCGCCAGCATTAGCTGCATGTGTAATGGTTGGCATGGATGCGCGGATACGGGCATCGGATGTTACCTTGCCATCTTTGATTGGCACATTCAGATCTTCGCGTATTAGTACGCGTTTACCAGCCAGATCGAGGTCGGTCATTTTGATTACAGACATTCTCATACTCCTATAGTGGTAGGTCATGATCTTAGCTATATAGATGGCAAGATGATGACATTGGTTTAATCAACAACGTGTGAACGTTTGTCGCTGCCGGCTTATGTGTGATTAACATGCATAAACGGGCAATGACAAACGTGGGAGCCTCCTTATCAAAAGGACGGCTCCCACATCTTCGTCTTACTTAGCTACGTGACGAACCAGGTTCATCATGTTGCAGGTGTAACCATATTCATTGTCATACCAGGCAACGAGCTTCACGAATGTGCCGTCAAGTGCGATACCAGCACCAGCGTCAAAGATGGATGACTTGTTGAAACCACGGAAGTCAGTAGAAACTACTTTCTCGTCAGTGTATCCAAGTGTAGCGCTCATTTCACCTTCTGAAGCTGCTTTCATTGCTGCGCAGATCTCTTCATAAGTAGCGTCTTTTTCGAGCTCACACGTCAGATCAACCACAGATACGTCAGAAGTCGGTACACGGAATGCCATACCAGTCAGTTTACCATTCAGTTCAGGAAGAACGATACCTACCGCTTTAGCAGCACCGGTAGAAGATGGGATGATGTTTTCCAGAATACCACGACCACCGCGCCAATCTTTGTTAGAAGGGCCGTCAACAGTTTTCTGTGTAGCAGTTGCAGCATGAACAGTAGTCATCAGGCCACGTTTGATACCGAAGTTGTCGTTGATAACCTTAGCCATTGGAGCCAGGCAGTTGGTAGTGCAAGAGGCTGCAGACACAATAGCCTGACCAGCATACTCATTATGGTTAACACCATAAACGAACATTGCAGTCTCTTTATCCTTGGCTGGAGCCGACTGAACAACTTTCTTGGCACCAGCATCGATATGAGCCTGGCAGCTTTCAGTGGTCAGGAAGAATCCGGTACAGTCAATGACGATCTCTGCGCCAACTTCGTCCCATTTAAGATCAGCAGGATTACGCTCTGCAGTCAGGCGAATGTTCTTGCCATCGACAACAAGGTTGTTGCCTTCAATGGACACATCACCATTAAAACGGCCATGTACTGAGTCATACTTGAGCATATATTCGAGGTAGTTTACGTCCAAAAGATCGTTAATACCTACAACTTCCATATCCGGGAAGTCCTTTGCAATTGCGCGAAATACCATTCGGCCGATGCGGCCAAAACCATTAATACCAATTTTAGTTGTCATATTGTTACACTCCTCTCCATATTTTACTTCTTAAGATTAAAACTAAAGGGTTGGATTCCCCACCTTATGATGGATGTTTATCACAAGGCAGAAAACCCATTACTATATTAAGATACTTCGTTGACTGCTGCGACTACGGCTTCAGTGGTGATGCCGAATAGTTTATACAGATCATTGATCGGTGCAGATTCGCCGAACGTATCGATGCCGACTACCTTACCGTTTAGACCAACATACTTCGCCCAGAAACCAGTTACACCAGCTTCAACAGCGACACGTGCAGCCACAGATGCAGGCAATACAGATTCTCTGTACGCAGCATCCTGTTTGTCAAATGTGTTGGTTGATGGCATAGAAACAACACGCACTTTCTTGTCAGTAATGGCAGCCGCAGCTTCCATCGCCAATGAGATTTCAGAGCCAGTACCGATAATGATTGCATCAGGCGTGCCTTCACAATCTTTAAGGATATAACCACCGCGTTCGATTGCTTTGATCTGATCGTTTGTACGATCCTGATGTGGCAAACCTTGACGGGAGAAGATCAATGAA
>JAUZQJ010000009.1 GCA_030951045.1 Mariprofundus sp. | reverse complement strand
AATTGCCAATAATGTGTTAGTCAGTTTCATATCAAATCCCCTCCGGCACAGGCTTGGTCTTCTCGAACTTCGGTAAGAATGGCAGCGCCACGAAGAACAGGAAGTAATAAGCGGTAGATAACTGGCCTACAATTTTAAGTGTAGGTGTAGGCGCAGAATGGCCACAATAACCCAATACGATCACATCGATGAAGAACATGATTACCATGATCTTATATACTGGACGGAAGCGTGCGGAGCGTACTGCTGAGCGGCATAAGAATGGCAACAAGAACAAGATTGCCAATGAACCACCCATTGCCAACACACCAATCAATTTAGACTCAAACGAGCGTAGAATGGTGTACCAAGGTGTTAAGTACCAGACCGGTGCAATATGCGCAGGTGTGGACAGATTGTTCGCAGGCACATAGTTATCCACTTCGATGAAGTAACCGCCCATCTGTGGATTAAAGAATACGATGTAAGCATAGATAGTCAGGAAGAATGCCACGCCGAATGCATCTTTAATCGTATAGTATGGATGGAAAGGAATCATCTCTTCAGGTTTATGAAGATCAATTCCTTCAGGATTATTGGAATGCACAACATGCAATGCATGCACGTGGCCACCAACAATAGCTGCCAACAATAGTGGGAACAGATAGTGCAGTGAGAAGAATCGGTTCAAGGTTGGATCGCCAACCGCAAAACCACCTACTAGCACCTGGGATACATATTCACCCAAGACCGGAATCGCTCCGAACAAGTTGGTAATTACCGTTGCACCCCAGAAAGACATCTGACCCCAAGGCAGTAGATAACCGAAGAATGCCGCACCCTGCATAATCAACAGAATGACAACACCGATAATCCATAGTAGTTCACGCGGTGCTTTGAACGAACCGTAGTAGAACCCACGACCCATATGCAGATAAACCACAACGAAGAACATTGATGCACCAACGGCATGCATATAACGGATCAGCCAGCCGAAGTTTACATCACGCATAATACGTTCTACCGAATCAAAGGCGACCGTAAAACCACCGAATGTAGCTTCAGCAGATGGTTTATAATACATCACCAGGAAAATACCTGTGACAATTTGTAGTACCAGCATCAACAAAGCCAATGAACCAAAGTTCCACATATAGTTCAAATTCTTTGGTGCCGGATATTCAGTCAGCTGAGATTTAATAATCGCCTCAGCACCTGTTCGCTTATCAATCCAGGCGAACAGTTGTGTTTTCATCATTTTCTCTATCACGTTTCCCTCCCCCTGGATTAGCCGATCACTACAGTAGTGTCGGTTTTATATTGGTATGGCATCACATGAAGATTATGCGGTGCTGGTGAACCGTTGATCACACGTGCCGAGACATCGTATAATGAACCATGGCATGGACAATGCCATCCACCTGGCCAGTTTTCAGGAACGGAATCGCCCCACTCTTTTCTTCCGGCTGATGGTTTAAATAGAGGAATGCAACCCAGATGTGTACAACTTGCAACCACAACCAAATATTCCGGCTTAATGGCGCGATATTTACGTTTATCGGGTGTATCCATCCACGCTTCCTGCACTTCTTCAATGGCTTTTGAGTCTTTATCTTTAAGCATGTCATCATGCCCATCGACTTGTTTTAGAAGCTCTGCTGTACGGTGCACAACAAATACTGGCTTACCTTGCCACTGGATAGTTACCAGTTGCCCCGCCTCAACGGTTGATAAATCGAACTCAGTTTTTGATGCGGCCAGCGTATCTGCGGCTGGTAACATGCTACCGATAAACGGCACCACCATTCCACCAGCTGCAACAGCTCCTAAACCACCCGCTGCAACGTAAAGAAAGTTACGGCGCGACTGATTTGCTTGATCTGTCATAGTTATTCCCCCCTCTGATTGTCTTTTATATATGAAAATAAGGCCGCATAGCTAGCAGCGCTACAGTTATTGGTCAACCATTGCACTGCAGCTATGGACCCTCATCAATCTAATTAAGATGCGTTATTGGCAAGATCCCTAATATCTTTAATTGCTTTGGCATAATCATTGGCGCCATACACTGCAGAACCCGCTACCAGAGCATCAGCACCAGCCGCAGCCACTTCTTCAACTGTTTTAATATTCACGCCGCCATCTACTTCCAGCCATGCATCTGAACCTGCATCATCAAGCATCTGACGTGCTTCACGGATTTTATCAGTAACTGCATGAATATAAGACTGCCCACCATAACCCGGATTCACACTCATCAACAACACCAGATCAGTGCAGTGCAATACATTTTTAATAGTAGAAACAGGCGTTGATGGATTCAGGCTCACACCTGCTTTTTTACCGTATGAACGAATCAACTGCAGCGTACGTTCAAGATGTACACATGCTTCCTGATGCACAGTAATGATATCTGCACCAGCCTTAGCAAACGATTCTACCTGCGTATCCGGATGATTCACCATCAAATGTACATCAATCGGTTTGTCGGTATACGAACGGATTGCACTGCAGATATTATCTCCAATAGTAATTGGTGGTACAAATGAACCATCCATTACATCAAAGTGAACCCAATCGCAGCCACCGTCATCAATAGCCTTAATCTCTTCACCCAGACGAGCGAAATCGGCCGATAAAATGGATGGTGCAATAACTGTATCTTTTTTCATGAAAAAACTCCCTGATTTGAGTGGTGGCTTTCTACCTTTTTTGACCTGTTTCGTCCAGTGTAGATAACCATTCACTCAACGCTGTTATCTGAGAATCACTCAACGGCCCACCCTGTTGCAAGGCAAACCCCGGCATGTGCTGTGATCCTGTGCCATTAGCAATCAACAACGCTAACACCGCAGCATCGTTGTGGTGTTTCAGCGATGGGGCGACCGCCCCCTGCCCTTTATCACCATGACACATACTGCAAACGGCAGTATAAATCTGTGGCCCTTTCACCTGATCTTTGGCTGTATCAAAATGGCACGCGGCACACTTTTCATTAAAAATACTGCGTGACCCGACATTTAAATGGGGATTGGCCTGCACATTAAACGTAAGCCACGCTTTACTACTACGGCCAAGATCATCCGTCAGCGAGACCCATTTCTTCGCATCACCCTGCTTGGCGAAGGTATCTACCACCACCTTGATGCGCGTAAAAGCCCCCGGCATCAACAGGTGATCTTCAGGTTCAGCCACACTGCAGCCACAAGACGTCTCCACCGCGACGATATTGGCCATAACATCTCCGGCATTACGCACGCGCAAAAAAACCGTTGCCTCATTACCCTCTTTAACCGTTCCCAGATCAACATGATCCGGCTCAAATACCAGTGCTGAATTCACTTCAACAGGTGCTGGCGAAATAACTGGCTGATGATGATCAAGCTGCGAACAAGCAGAAACAAACAGTAACCAAGCAACAGCACAGCTTAACCCAAGAATTTTCACAACCATATTTTCAAACACTCCGGTACATCTTTTTCACCATGCATCATTGCCTGTAGTTCTGGTGGCTCACACTGTAACAACAGATTGATGGCATCCATCACACCATCAACGTCAAAATTCGCATACAACAGCGGACTCAACCAGGCATCCAGCTCCAGCATACCCTGTCGATTCAAACGATAGCGCAAGCGACGAATAGCAATTTCAGATGTGTGCATTTATTAGCTACGATTTTCTGGAAACGAGTTTCCGTTTGATATGCCCTATGGCAGCCGTTGGATTCAGATCTTTCGGACAGGCATCCATACAATTCATGATTTGATGGCAGCGATACAATCTAAAAGCATCTTCAACCTGATCCAGACGATCACCGGTTGCTTCATCACGAGAATCTACAATCCAGCGGTTGGCTTGCAACAACGCAGCAGGACCTAAGAAACGATCACCATTCCACCACCACGACGGACATGAGGTCGTACAGCAACCGCACAATATACATTCATACGAACCATCCAGCCGCTCACGATCCTCCGGCGACTGTAAACGCTCATGCTCTGGCAATGGTGACTCAGCTTGCAACCACGGCTTAATCTGTCGATATTGGTCAAAGAAATGATCCATATCCACGACCAGATCACGAATCACCTGCATAGATGGCAGCGGGCGCACATGAATCGGTTGCTTTAAACCTTCAATCGGCGTGATGCATGCAAGACCATTGACACCATTGATGTTCAGGCCATCGGAACCACACACACCTTCACCACAGGAACGGCGATAACTTAACGTACCATCGATCTCCCATTTGATATAATTCAGCGCATCAAGCAATTTCATGCCGGGTTTTAACATCGGCACTTCAAAAGTCTGCATCGATGGCTTTTCATCTTTGCCCGGCTCATAACGAAATACTGAAAGCGTGATCATCTTACTCATATCCACTCCCAACACAGCGAGTATTTTCATTCAAGACAAGGCGCTGATGGTGCAAGCAGCGGAGCATATGAAAAACATGTGATGTCAGATATCCATACCTGTCAGGGCAGAACCCCGATCTATGATCGCCCAATTCATCTGTCCTGATGAATTGTGAACAGCGCAGTAGTTTCAGCAACGCAGTATTGGATGAAAAGACGAAGTTGTGCATCAATACACCCGCTTTTTGGGTGGGAACGATTCCACCGTCATAGGAATCGTACGCACAGGCTTGTAATCAAGCTCAACCTTACCCGCCTTAATTGTGGCCAGCGTATGTTTCTGCCATTTTTGGTCATCACGTTCAGGATAATCATCACGGGCATGCGCTCCCCGGGATTCCGTTCGCGCATGCGCGCCAGCCGCTGTCACCCGAGCCAGCGCCATCATATTTTCTAACTCCAGCGCTTCGATAAGATCGGTGTTAAATATCCGCCCTGCATCTTCAATGCGGGCGTTTTCCAGATCATCAACCAACGCTTCAATGGCATCCACACCTTCGGACATAACATCCTCGGTTCGGTACACACTGAAATGATCCTGCATGATCGATTGCATCCGGGCCCGCACCTGTGCCACCTTCGGTTTTTCGTCCCCATGTTGCGTGGATTTAAACCAGCGTTCAACACGTTCCACGCCCTGCTTCCAACAATCAGGATCAAGTGGAGGATGATAATGCTGTTCCTGCAAATACGCCTGTACCCGCACTCCACAAGCATGGCCAAACACAACAATTTCCAATAGCGAATTACCACCCAAGCGATTCGCACCATGTACAGATACACAAGCACCTTCACCGATTGCAAACAAACCTGGAAACACCCTTTCTGGGTCATCACCCTGACGATAAACTACTTCAGCACTCCTGTTGGTAGGAATGCCACCCATAGTATAATGCATGGTAGGCTGCACCGGAATCGGTACTTTGGTACAATCCACACCAGCAAAACGCAACGCCAACTCATGAATATTGGGCAAGCGTTTCAAAATCAACTCTTCACCCAAATGATCAAGTTTCAGCAAAGCATGGTCTTTATTCGGGCCACAGCCACGCCCTTCCCGGACTTCCACAGCAATAGCACGGGATACCACATCACGACAGGCCAGATCTTTATCCTTCGGTGCATAACGCTCCATAAACCGCTCGCCCTCAGAGTTAAGTAAATAACCACCCTCTCCGCGTACCGCCTCTGTAATCAATGGGCCAACATCAGCAATGCCAGTAGGATGAAACTGGAAAAACTCCATATCTTCAACTGGCAAGCCAGCCCCCAAGGTCAATGCGCCGCCATCACCGGTACAAATATGGGCATTGGTGGTAATTTTAAAAATCCGGCCAGCACCACCGGTTGCCAAAATCACGGCCTTAGCCTGAAACATATGATAAGTACCATTAGCGATATCCCACGCCATCACACCATGACAACCATCATCATCAGTAATCAGATCAAGGGCAAAAAACTCCTGATAAAAATGTGTGCCGGCGCGCAAGTTCTGCTGATAAAGGGTCTGCAAAATCGCATGGCCGGTTCGATCTGCGGCTGCGCACGTACGTGAAGCCTGACCACCATCACCGAAACCGCGTGACTGACCACCAAACGGACGCTGATAAATCGTGCCATTTTTCAAACGCGAGAATGCCACACCCTGATGTTCCAGTCCGCGCACAATGCGCGGCGCAGCCCTGCACATATATTCAATGGCATCCTGATCACCAAGATAATCCGAACCTTTGACAGTGTCATACATATGCCAATGCCAGTGATCGGAATCCACATTACCCAGTGAGGCATTAATGCCTCCTTGCGCCGCCACAGTATGCGAACGTGTTGGTAACACTTTGGTAACAATGGCCACCCTGTGGCCTGCATCAGCCAGATCCAGAGCGCACTGCATACCTGCTCCACCGGAGCCAATAATCACAACATCGTGAAAATGATTTTCGACTTTATCGTTTGATAAATATGTCACAATCGCTCCTCAGGCCCAGGCCCAAATAAGTGCAAGCCACCAGATACCGAATCCACTCATCAGTACCAACATCGTGGCGATCAACGGAATACGCCAAGCCAGCATATGCACATAATCTTCCAAAATCACTTTCAGCCCCATATACGCATGCACCATCAAAGCCAGAATCAACAAGGTATGCAACACGCGGGATGCAACGTGGTCGAGAATATCCAGTAAGCCCTGTTGATCAACAGCGCCACTAAACACCATCAGCATCAGTAAAAAGGACAATGGCAGCAGAAATGCCAACACCACAGCAGACAGACGTTGCCAGTACCAGTCAGATAACCCGCCATGGGCTGAGCCCGGTTCTTTAACCGTTCTCATAAAAACAATAGCCATGCAAACATCAGCGAAGCAAGTGCAGCAATAAACAACACCACAAGCGCGCTGAAACGCATCATTTTTCGACTCTCTCCCCAACCAACATCAATCAGAAGAAAACGAATACCATTACTAAAGTGATACACAAGTGCCACCCCCACAAACCATAAGGAACACTTCCCAGGCAATGAATGCAACCAGGTCAATGTAGCGTCATAATGATCGGGACTACTGGTCATGCCATGCAATAACCATAAATAGAGGGGAACAAACAGAACCAATGCCACTCCGCTGGCACGATGCGCAATACTTGCAAGCATCGGAGCGCGCCAGCGATAGATCGAAATTCTGGGAGACAACGGGCGGTGATATTTCACTGGCTGTTCATTCATATATGTTTACCCATATAAAACATCTCCTGCCCTTTACCATTCATGCTACACACTAGACCAGCTTATAAAAACTTTCCATCCTGTTCTATGCGCTGACGCATCTGTGCAACCTGTTTTACCAACTCACCAGCTAGATACCAGCCACTACTTTCGCCTGCTTTTCCATGCAAGGCTACTGCGGATGAGATCAACACACCCAGATCAACTTGTTTATCATCCAGCTTTACTAGCTGTGCAGCAATAACTCCGGCCAGCACATCACCGGAACCGGCCACCGCCAATTGTGCTGAACCGAATGGATTAAGATAAACATCTCCAGCAGGAGAAGCAATCAAGGTTTCAGAACCTTTCAAAACCACCCAACAGGCATAACGTGTAGTCAAAGCAAGTATGGATTCCTTACGATTACGCTGAATTTCTGTACTGGAGCTATCAAGTAATCTTGCAGCTTCACCCGGATGCGGTGTCATCACAGTCATTGCACCGCGTTGTTCACAGCGCCCTGCAAGCTGCTGCTGTAAAGCAGCATCAGCAGCTATAATATTTAACGCATCAGCATCGAGTAACAAAGGCTTATCGCTATCCAATAGCGTCTGCAACAGCACGCCCTGATCCAGCCCCCAACCAGGACCTGCAACGACAACATCAGCTTGCTGCCAATGCCCTGTCGATTGAGGATAGCTCATCACTTCCAAGCTGGCGGTGGCAATCACTGGCCACACATCATCAGGACATAAAAGACTGACCAGGCCTGCACCTGCCGCATACGCTCCCAATGCAGCCAATTGAGGTGCCCCGGTATGCCCTACAGAACCACCAAACACACAAACATGTCCATAACTTCCCTTATGCGTAAGCCGTGAACGCCCGGGCCATGCAGAAGCAAGGAATGCATCAGTTATCAAACAGGTACTGTGCACACAAAAAGCCCCCTCAACGGAACATGTATATTGCCAGGATAGGTTAATGGTCTCTTCAGCTATACCAATCTCGGCTACTTTTAGCAGACGACCGGTATAATCGCGCCCTTCGCTCAACCAATGACCCCACTTCGAGGCTGCAACAGGTAAGGTATAATCGGCCTGAACAGCAGCCCCCATCACAACACCTGTGTCCGCACAAAGACCAGATGCAATATCTACACTCAGAACAGGCCTATCGCTTTGATTAATGCGATGGATGACATCCATCATTGCGCTGTTTAATGATCTGTTCAGCCCCACGCCGAAGATGGCATCAACAACCAACACTGCCCTGAGTAGCCAGCGACTAAGCTCCTCAATACAGTCATCAGCACAGGCCTCACGTATTTTCACGCCAGCCGCACTGGCCAAATCAGCGTGTTGCTTACATTCGTCGTTCAGCTGAGTAAGCGGTACAAGAGAGACAATAGTGACCGGGATACGACGCTGGCGCAGATAATGCGCCGCAGCAAAACCATCGCCTCCGTTATTGCCACTGCCTGTAACAATCACGATACGCCCATAATCTGGCATCAATTCAAGAATAGTTGCGGATAAGGTTCGACCGGCTCGATCCATCAGGGTAAAAGCAGATGTACCAGACTGAATTGTCTGCTCATCAGCCCATCGCATTTGAGCGGTAGTCAGGATGCGTGTTTCACTCATTCAACCCCCTCTTCACACTACTGATTAAAACCAGCAAACACGCGATAAACTCAATTACTACTTGCGCGTGATAACGTAAACTCCCTTTTTATAAGCATGATTGTCAACAACAAAGCACCCAGAGCATCTGCCATCCAGTCAAAAAAACTGGCATCCCGACCCGCTACAAAGGATTGGTGCCACTCATCCGACAAGCCATAAAGAGCACAAAACAACACACAGGTCACAGCCAGAGCATGCCATTGCATCTTCCCATAAAAGATCATCCAGCATCTACCCGACTGCCAAAAAAGAAAAGCCATCACGGCATAAGCCGTCGCATGAATCAGCTTATCCTGCATATCAAACAGATCCGGAACAGGAATAATCCACCGACTTTGATCAGACAGATAATAGATAAACCCGCAATAGACGATCAATGCAACCGCCCATATATAGCGAAACTGTGGTTTGAAGATCAATCGTCTGTTTCAGCCACAGCAAACGCCATCGCCACACCATCATCATCGGTCAATGAAATATGTACTGCGTGAATATGCAGTCCATCAGCGATGGACTTAGCTCCACCATGCAGCGTGATTTCAGGTTTCCCAGAAGTATGATGGATTGTTTCAATACCCTGCAATGTCACACCTTGTCTAAGACCAGTACCCAGCGCCTTAGAGACAGCTTCTTTAGCAGCAAACAACATGGCAAAACGTCTGGCAGGATTGCCCTTGGCCCGAGCCTGAGCGATTTCTCCTGCCGTAAAAAGACGCGTGACAAAGCGTTCACCATGGCGCTCAATCGCAGCTTCAACTCTCTTGATAGCGATGCGATCAACACCAATACCTGCAATCAACGTATCATCACCGCGCGAAAATCAATAACGGCCTGTTTCAACCCCTTAAACAAGGCATCGGCAACAATGGCATGACCAATATTCAACTCTTCAATTTCAGGAATTCTACAAATAGCAGGGGTATTCTCCACCGTCAGGCCGTGACCTGCATGCACCATCAACCCCATTTCTGCAGCCAACGCTGCACCATCGCGGATCGCAACCAGTTCCACATCCTGCTCTGCTCCATGCAAATTAGCATAGTGGCCAGTATGCAATTCAATTACCGGCGCACCAATCTCGCTACTTGCTCTAATCTGGGCTTCAATAGGATCAATAAACATCGACACACGCACACCGACTGCAGATAAACGTGCCACCACATCAGCTAGTCTGCGTTGGTGTCCGACCACATCCAACCCACCTTCCGTTGTCAATTCCTCGCGTTTTTCAGGCACCAGACAACAGGCTGCCGGGCGCAAGCGTTCACAAACACACACCATCTCATCGGTTGCACCCATCTCCATATTCAGATGCAAGCCATCCATCGCAGCCAAACGCTCGATATCATGATCCTGAATATGACGCCTATCCTCACGTAAATGTGCTGTAATGCTGCCAGCTCCTGCAGCCAGACAGAGGGGAACTGCATCCAAAGGATCAGGATATGATGTTCCTCGCGCCTGCCTGATTGTGGCAATATGATCAATATTCACACCCAAATTTATCATCTTTTCTCCATCCATAGCGACATTCGTCGCGTTACAACTAGCCAACGATTGAATAACAATATGGTAAATTTACCACCTTATTATTCAAGAACGTTCAGACTTAAAACTATCTGTCAGCCGAATATCGTGCCGCATTAACACCTGCCGAATCATTTCAGACCAGCTGTTTGCATCGGCAATACTGAATCTAACCTGTTGGCCAGACAATACCGCAACAATTGATTTGCGTAAGCCAGTCGATATTGCCATACCACCACCACACGGAGCACAGACAAGCTGAGCCTGCTTCCAATACATCTCCTGCTCAACACTACTGCCGCACTGCCAGCAGTGGGACAAATCTCCAAGCCAGCCAGCGGCATCCAACAATTGCCACACCGCCATCAACAATCTCTGCGCATGACTGCTTGCGAGCAGTTGCAATGATGCATTCACTTCCTCAAAGCCCTGATGGTCACCTTCGTGGAACAAACGCGATGCAATGGCCAACAACTCCAGACCATCCATAGACTGGCTCACAGCCAGACTGGCAGAACCTCGCTGCACATCTGTTAACGTGCCCATGCCACTGCGGCCGGGATGCCAGACAATATGCAATGCATACAGTGGCTCCAAACTAGCGCGAAAAACACTCTTGGGTCGTTTGGCACCACGCGCCATCAAGGCTATGCGTCCATGTTGTTCTGTTAAGAAATGACAAATCAAAGAGGTGTCACCATAAGGAATGCGCCTGAGCAATAAGGCATGATCATGCATCTCAGCCATCATTTATTCTTCTTTCAATTGCTTAATACCGAAGTTCCCATCAATACCAGTCATGAAGCTGCAAACCATCAATGCGTGAAAAATCTTTTGTGTTATGTGTTACAAGTATGCCCTGATGTGCCAATGCAGTGCCAGCAATCAATGTATCCATCGGACCAATCGGGGTCCCTGCCATCTCCATAGATGCACGAACCGTAGCGGCACACCTGGCCTCCTTAACACCCAATGGCAAAACAGTGACCACTCCCGTTAATGTTTCGAGTTGTTGGCGTCGTTTTTCAGGGGATGAAGATTTAGCCAAGCCCACTTCCAATTCATATAACACGATAGATGGAATAGCTACATCTCTCGGGGGAACATTTAATAATTGTTCAGCTACTCGACCCATTCCTTTAAAATAATAGATCAGCGTATTTGTATCGAGAATGTACATCAGAAAGGTTCACGCCTGATATCTTCAGCATCTACGTGTCGAATTTCGTCTTGCGATGGAAAATCAGGCCAGGCCCCCGCCAATTGAGCAACTGTTTCAGGCCATTCACTACCTGCTTTTTCGTGTATTACACGCGCCACCCATTTACTTTTTGACAGGCCTGAAGCTTTTACGGCTGAATTCATTTCATCTTCTGTTTTATCATCAAGATATACTGTGACTTGGCCCATAACTCATCCCCTATCGACACATATACATGCAAGTATATGTTACCATAAAG
>JAUZQJ010000089.1 GCA_030951045.1 Mariprofundus sp. | reverse complement strand
TCATAAACGGAACCATAAAAATCAGGATATTGCACAATCACACAGGCTGTTTGCTCATCAATCGCAGCAATCACCTTGTCCAGATCAGTGCCGAAACAACCCATATCAACTTCTTCATATTCACCATCTAAACGCGACAGGTAATTGGCTGTAACACTGCGATAACGCGGATTCACAGATCCGGCCATCACTACCCTTTTTTTGCGGCTCACACGGCGCGCCATCAAGGCTGCTTCTGCAGTTGCCGTGGCAGCCTCATACATCGAAGCATTGGATACATCCATGCCAGTCAAACGCGCAATCATGGTTTGAAACTCGAACAAAGCCTGCAATGTGCCCTGAGCAATTTCAGGCTGATATGGAGTATAGGCAGTGAGAAACTCACCACGTGAAATCACATAATCAACAACGGCTGGCACAAAATGGTGATAGGTGCCGCCACCCAGAAAATAACGGGTGTTGGTCGCATTACGATTCTTTTCAGAAGCCTTGGTAAATTTACGCACAATGCCTGCTTCTGAAAGCGCTTCGGCAATATTCATCTGACCTCGCTCCAGATGAAATGCATCCGGAATATCTGAAAACAGGTCAGCAATGCCTGATACACCCATCGTCTCAAGCATGGCTGAGCGATCAGTATCGGTATGGGGGAGAAACCGCATGGTTATGTCCTTCTATATTAGCGCTGAACAGGATAGCTCAACAGTAACGTTTTTATTACGTAACGATTCAGATTACTGCTGATTTTTCTGAGGGGAAGGCGAAAAAGCGGAGCTTGCTACTGCAAGTGAGCATTTTTTAACGCGCCCATCGGGAAAATCAGTGGTGAGCTGGATTGTCACCCTTACTCTTCTAAAAATGTGTTGTACTCATCATCTGTCATCAACTCGACAGGTCCATCACCAATAACTTTCACTTTGGCAATCCAGCCGGCACCAAACGCATCGGTATTGACCTTCTCCGGCTCACCTTCCAGCGCTTCATTCACTTCAACCACTTCACCGGCCACAGGCGCATAGACATCAGAAACCGCTTTTACAGATTCCACCACGGCATAGGCCTCACCAGCCTCTACCTCACGACCAACTTCCGGCAGCTCGACAAACACAATATCACCCAACGCTTCCTGGGCGTGATCGGTAATGCCAAAGGTGGCGATATCACCATCCATTCTGACCCATTCATGATCTTTGGTATATTTTACATTCGCAGAAATTGTCATCGTCCCTCTCCCTTTTCTACTAGAATTATCGTCTTACGTTGCTGCGTACGAAAGGCAGAACGGTGCGTTCGGCTGCCACCTGTTTACCACGAATCTCTACGCTCACTTCACCTGCTTCAGCGTGTTCAGGTTTTACATACGCTAATGCAACACCGCCAGCCATGGGGCTGAACATGCCGGAGGTGATTTCTCCACTCAAAACACCATCCACACTGACCGGATAATGCTCGCGCGGAATACCGCGACCGGTCAATTTAATCGCAATCAATCGCTGTTGAGGCCCGCTTTCTTTACGTGCTTCAACCGCTTCCTTACCGATAAAATAACCTTTCTCAAGCTTGGTAATCCACATCAATTTCGCTTCTACGGGTGTCACAGCATCAGAAATTTCATGGCCATATAGTGCGTAGCCCATCTCTGTACGCAACATATCACGCGCAGCCAGACCAATCGGAACGGCTCCATTGGCAAGCAATGCATCCCACACATCTACAGCGATAGCATTGGGGATATAGATTTCAAAACCATCTTCGCCGGTGTAACCGGTACGTGAAATGATGCCATCACAACCATTGATGGAAATTTCAGCAAACTTATAATAACCAACCGACTCAAGATCGATATCCAGTAGTGGTTGCAGTGCCGCCTGTGCAGTAGCCCCTTGTAGAGCTAATAATGTGGTGCCATCCGATTCATCCACCACCACCACATCAAAGTTAGCCGCCTCTGTTTGCAAATGCGCGACATCCTTGTGGCGATTGGCGGCATTGATACAGAGATAGTATGCATTGCCGCCTAGTTTATAGGTGGTGATATCATCAATAAATGTACCTGTTTCATTCAACAGGGCTGAATATTGCACCTGCCCTTCCACCAGCTTCGAGACATCATTGGTGGTGAGGTATTGCAAAAACTCCAGCGCCTCATCTCCACTCACACGCACCTGGCCCATGTGAGCGATATCAAAAATACCAGCCCCACCTTCACGCACAGCTGTATATTCTTTTAACGCGCCCATTTTATATTGTACAGGCATCTCAAAGCCTGCAAACGGCACCAGCTTTCCGCCGAGGCCAACATGCGCATCAAATAGTGCTGTTTTAGCCAGGATTGTTTCTAATGTAGGCATCTATCCTTCTCCCAGGTGTGCTTTAAATGCTTGCACAGTATTGGCCAACAACATGGTAATCGTCATAGGGCCCACACCACCGGGCACCGGGGTAATCCAGCCAGCACGCTTACTGGCATCTTCAAAAGCCACGTCTCCGGTTAACGTCCCATCTTCCAAACGATGAATGCCAACATCCACAACGATTGCACCGGGTTTAATCCATTCGCCTTTAATCAGGCCCTGTTTACCGGCTGCCGCCACCAACACATCCGCGCGTTCGACATGACTCTGCAAATCGCTGGTAAACTTATGCGTCACCGTCACCGTAGCTCCGGCCAACAATAATTCCAATGCCATCGGACGACCGACAATATTCGATGCACCAACAATCACACACTCTTTACCATGCAAATCAATGCCCGTTTCTTCAATCAGTTTCATGCAGCCATACGGTGTGCACGAGCGCAGTGCCGGCTGACGCGCAGCCAACCGACCAAGATTATAAGGGTGGAAACCATCCACATCCTTACTCGGGTCAATCGCTTCAATGATCGTCTCGGGATTAATGTGCGCAGGCACAGGCAACTGCACCAGAATACCATCTACTTTCGGATCGTGATTCAGTTCAGTAATCAGGCCAAGCAGATGTTGCTGCGTGGTATCGGCAGGCAACTCATGCGAATAAGAGGCAATGCCTGCTTTTTCACAACCGGTTTTTTTGGCTCGGACATAGACCTCTGAAGCAGGGTCGGCACCAACCAGAATAACCGCTAGTCCGGGTTTTCGGCCGTGTTTGCGACTCTGCGCGTCAGCATCAAGCGCTATTTCCTGCCGCATGCGAGCAGCCAGGGCTTTACCATCTAGTATCTGTGCATTTAAAGTAGTCATATGACTGCGCATTGTTGCAGTATCGGCCTGTTCAGACAATCATAAGCTTGGCTATGGGAGAAAACATGAAGATTGTACATATTGCATTATTGGTAAGTGACCTCAACAGAGCCGCCCACTTTTACGAACAGGTGTTCGATCTACAACGCCTTGAGCGCCCTGCCGCGCTTGCTTTTGATGGCCTATGGTATGGCCTTGATGGTGGCCAACAAATTCACCTTATGCTGCTCGATAACCCTTATGAAAATTGCCCTAAACCTTTGCACGGCGGACGAGACAATCATGTCGCCATGCAAACTGATGATCTCAAATTGATCGCCAGTAAGCTAGATACGATGGATGTACCATATACCATGAGTAAATCCGGTCGGAACGCACTCTTTTGTCGTGATCCAGATGGTAACACCATCGAATTAACCACATAAATACCAGAAGATCTTTCCATAGGCATCCTGACCACCAGCGAACACCGTTAATCATTCACTGTAGCTAACCCACATTCTCAATGACCATGACCTCCCCTCTCAAAAACAACCATGATTGAAGCCCCCTTATCTATGGCATAGATATTGCTCAAATAAATGGTTATTTAACTTTTATTCAGGGAATCAGGGTGGATAGTAGGTATGCAATTATCATTACCAGTAAAGTTTGCATCAATGTCATTTATTATCACCCTGTTTGGTGTGCTTGGCGTAGCCATGATGGCCTATCTCGAATCTGATCAGTTATTGCAGCAAGAAGCCATTAATAGCTTATCCATGCAGGTACAAGAAGAATCCGATTTATTAAGTTCCAATGCAGAGATGGTAAGATCAGATGTGGCCTTTTTATCCCAATCTCAGCCCGTGCAATCACTGGCTCAAAGATTCGCCAAAGGTCTTTCTATTCAGACAGATATCAGGCATTTGGAAAAGCTTTTTTCCAATCTGCTGGTGCAACACAAAATGTATTCTCAGGTACGTTTAATTGGTGTGGCCAACGATGGACATGAGCTAGCGCGGGTAGCTCGTTTGGCACACGGTATTACAGTCATTGCCAACAGTAAGTTAATGAAAAAAAATAAGTGGGATTATTTCCAGGCATCCATCAAACTCAAACCGGGCAAGTTTCGCTTTTCCGATATCACCCTAAATCGAGAACATGGTGTCATTACCCTACCGCCGCAACCGGTGTTGCGCGTTTCAACAGCGCTATTTGATGATAATGGCGCAATCTATGGCATTTTGCTGATCAATGTTGATTTCAACCTACTGGCACAATCTGTTTTGACTCATGTCGAGCACAGCGATGATCAGCAACACTATTTTATTGCCAATGCGCATGGTGATTACATCGTACATCCTGATGCACACAAGAACATGGCTTTTGAACTCGGACAGCAGACCACTTTGCAGCAGGACTTTCATATTGAAGGTGCGCTTTTACAAAACAACAAGCATACATCGAACAGTATTGATCAATATCTGTTAGATGATTCGGGGCTTATATTAATACTCGGCAAAGTACTCCTTGATCAGAGCCACCCCGATCGTTTTTTGCATATAGGAGGTACATTCACACTGCATCAGTTACGCCAACAATCACTTGCATTGCGCGACAGAATGCTGTGGCTCACCCTGTTGCTGGCCATTTTTCTAGGCGTGGTCACATATTATTGGGCGCGCTATTTAACCCGCCCTGTGCGTAAGATGATCGATGTTGCAGTCAAAATCAGTGAAGGCGAAAAAGACGTACCTATGCCGAACACAGGCAAAGATGAAATAGGTTTATTAAGCCATGCTCTGCAACAGATGGTAACGCATTTAAGAGAATCGCGTCAAAAAACAGAAGCCCTGAACGTTGCACTGGAAGTGAAAGTAAATAACCGTACTGCACAATTAGCCAAACTGGCAGAAGAGCTGGAAAGCCAGAACAATCAACTGGAAAAGGCTTTGATCAATGCCGAACAGGCTGCTTTGGCCAAAAGTCAGTTTCTGGCCACCATGAGCCATGAGATCCGCACACCGTTAAATGGGGTCTTGGGGTTAACTGAGCTGGTGCTTTCGTCGAAAATGTATCCGGCACAGCGCAAACGCATGGAAGTGATACAATCCAGCGGCAAAGCTCTATTAACGATTCTGAACGACATTCTCGATTTCTCCAAAATTGAAGCCGGTCAAATGGAGGTGAAAGCAATCGAATTTAATCCTAATCACGTGATTGAAGATGTTGTCCAACTATTTTCCTCACAAGTTAATCAAAATGAAAACACTCTGGAGTTGATTGCCAGAGGCATCCCTGTGGTAAAAAATGTAGTAATAGGCGATTCAGATCGCTTACATCAAGTGATGTTAAATTTGGTATCTAATGCCATTAAGTTTACCCAACAGGGCGAGGTTTTGATTGCTGTCGATTTGCAGTCAGAAAACGATTTACAGGTGATTGTCCGCTTTCAGGTTGCCGATACGGGCAGAGGTATTTCCGTTAAAGATCAGGCGCGCCTGTTTGAAGAGTTCACCCAGGCTGATGGAACCGATACACGTAAACATGGCGGCACAGGTCTGGGACTGGCTATTGTGAAGCGATTGGTATCCATGATGGGTGGTGACATTGCGGTGAAAAGTGAGATCGGCAAAGGCTCATGCTTTTACTTCGATCTCAAGCTAAAGAAATCCGCTCCCATTGCAGCGGGACCCCATCAATATAGTGATGAATTTTCACAGTGGCGGGCCTTGGTGGTCGATGACAATGCGACCAATCGCGACATATTGCATGGCCTGTTGGCAGGTTGGGGCGCGAGTTGTGATATGTGCAGCAGCGGAGAAGATACCAAACAACGCTTGCTAGAGATGACCAGACAATCTACTGCCTATGATATGATATTTATAGATCATCAAATGCAAGGCATGGATGGCATGACGCTGGCACGTGTGATTAAGGAAACACCTGAACTTTCCGACTTGAAAGTTATCATGACCACATCACTGGATTTTACGTTTGATAATGCATTGCGCCAAAAATATGGGCTGAATGGTTTTATGCGTAAGCCCATTTATGTACATTCGCTGTGCGAAACAGTGCTGGATGTGATGGGAGTCAGAAAGCGGATCATTCGTAGTGATACAGAGATTGGTGTTATTCATCGCGATGAACGCATCCTGCTGGCTGAAGATAATGCCGTGAATGAGCAAGTGGCCGTGGGCATGTTGAAGAACCAAGGCTTTGCCAATGTAGATGTGGCACACAATGGCCTGGAAGCACTGACCCTGTATGCCGAACATGAATATGATTTGATTTTGATGGACGTGCAGATGCCAGATCTGGATGGCATTGCTGCCACCCGTGAAATACGAGAGCTGGAACAGTTCAGTGAAAACGCACAACAGATTCCGATTATCGCACTGACAGCACATGCACTCGATACGAATATGCAGCGCACCCGGGATGCAGGCATGAATGCTCACCTGACCAAGCCACTCACCGGCAAAGCACTAAAAGGGGTAATGGCCGAATGGTTGCCCTCGCAAACACAAGCTGACTCCCAACCCAATAGCGTAACCATAGAGGAAGAACAACATAACGAAGAACCTGCTCTAGCCGTCGTAGATGAAGCTGCACTGCGCCAACTACAAACGGATATGGGTTTTGGTATCGGCATGATTCTCGACACCTATTTATCCGAACTGCCTAAACAGATCGAAGCAATTGAAGCCGCTATTGCTGCTGCTGATGGCGATACACTGCGCCGTAATGGACACCGTTTAAAAGGCGCCAGTCGTTCCATTGCTGCCGCGACATTGGGTGAGCTCTGTTTTCAGCTCGAACAGTTTGGCCAAAACAACGACATCAAAGCCGCCGCACGTTTATTCAACGAATTCAAACAAGCGGCAGAACAGGTGCAAGAGGCCCTCGCCGCCAACTGGTTATCCGAAATCCGCTAGTAAGCTAAAAAAAACAGAAAAAGGTGCTATAATGAATGATATGAGTTTGATAGAAAAAGGAGCAACTGTACTGGTTGCAGATGATGATCCAATGTTTTGTGTCATGCTGACTCAATTTTTTCAAGCCAATGGTTATGTAGTAATCACTGTTGGCGATGGTGAACAGGCCGTGGAAATATTTGAACAACAGCATCCGGCAATGATCATGCTGGATGGTGATATGCCGGTAATGGATGGCTTTGCTGCTTGCGAAGTCATTCGCACATTGCCCGGAGGTGAGGAACTGCCGATATTTATGATCACAGCTTTGGAAGGGAAGGCAGCAATAGATTGTGCTATCGCGGTGATGGCTTCTGATTTTGTAACCAAGCCCATTCAATTCCCTCAGTTGCGCAACAAACTAAGCTGCGTCATGGAATTTGATCTCACATGACCCCTTTCCGCCCTACCGAAATTTCAACAAGCTGTTAAATCTGGTGAATCTATGATTTCAAAATTAAACGTCGTTGTAGTGGAAGGCGCTCCGAAAGCGCGTCTGGCCATGGTTCATGCGCTCAACAAACAAGTCGGCATTAACGTGAACGGTATCGCCTCTGATGTAATGCAGGCACGTATGCAGGTAAAAATTCGTAAACCTGATGTATTGGTATTAGGGGTTAATCAAAACAGCGATGCCATCACTACATTTTTAATGCAGATGACGGAAGAAAAATCACTGGCTATGGTGATTGTGACCAGTGATGCATTGCCCAAGTCCAGTGCCTACTTGAATGCAATCAGCTCCTGCATTGCCACAATGATGGTAAAACCCTCACTTGAAACTACGACCCAGCAGACAACTTTTTTTAACAAGTTAACTCGGCGAATTCAACGTGTTTCGCAACAATTCATACAAAAATATGGACCCGCAGTAAAGACACGCATTGCCATAGAACAGCCTGCAAAGATGCCCCTCTCAAGCAGCGAAAAAAATATAGCCACAACGGTTCGACACCATCCCACACAGGATAAATTGATTGCGCTTGGAGCCTCAACAGGCGGCACAGAAGCACTCCGCCACGTCATTGCCAAATTCCCTGCTGATACAGGGGCAGTAGTACTTGTGCAGCATATTCCCACAAGTTTTTCTGCATCATTTATTGATAGGCTGGATCAATCTTCACCGATGCATGTGGTATCTGCTGAAGAAGGCATGGAAATCTGCAAGGGGTTTATTTATGTCGGTGCCGGCGATGAACATTTCACCATCGAGCGCAATGGCCAGGGTTATATTTGTCATGTTGGCGGTAAGGATCCCATTAATAGCCATTGTCCATCGGTGGATATGCTATTCAATTCGGTTGCCAAACATGCAGGCTCAAAAGCAATTGGCGCATTGATGACCGGCATGGGTGAAGACGGAGCCTCCGGTCTGAAAAAAATGCTACAGTCCAGTGCCCGAACTGTAGCACAAGATAAAGCCAGTTCCGTCGTATGGGGTATGCCCGGTGCAGCCGTAAAAATAGGCGCCGCTGAAGAAGAGGTGGCACTCAACGCGCTCGGAGATCACTTAATCAGTCTGTGCAAATAGTCTTAAAATAAAGAGTCAAAAAAGAAACGCTTAGTACAACATACGCAATACATTGGCCCGGCTTGTGCAAGTGGCAGCAATCACACATCTTAAAAAACTTACAAACACAGCCTTTATGCTATAATATGTGACAGTTAAGAAGCGTATTTTAAAATATGAGGGTGCTTTTACTGCCATGAAAAAGACTATTCTTCACATGAATCCATTACAGCTCTCCCTGCTGGTTGCCATTCCATTTGTGCTGATGTTTAGCATCATTAATTTCAGTCAGGGCTTCAACAGCTTGGGGCAAATCGAACTGCTCATGGTGGCTTCACTTGCCTCTCTCTACCTATGGACCAAAAAAGTAGAAATGCTTTTTGTGCAACAAAACCTGTTCATTATCCATGCCGCCACCCTGTTTTCTCTATTGTTTTTACAGGGTGGTTTTAGTGGCATTGGTTTCATCTGGAGTTTTGGATTCCCATTTATCGCCTGCTTAAGTGCAGGCTCCCGTATTGGCCTGATATGGACTGTAATTTACGCTCTGATTATCGCAATTTTAAGCGCCACCATTGGTGATCTCATTTGGCAAAAAGCAGCCTATATTAGCCTGGCTTATGTTGCTTTCAGCCTGATCGCCGCTTACACCATTACTTGGCGCGAACAACGCGAAGAAAATAGTCAACATCGCATCCTAGACACCACTTCACGTCTCAAACATGAAGAGCATGTACTATTAAACAACAAAATGAGTCACCGCACCCTGCTCGATAGCCTACCGCATGCCTTAGCTGTGCATTGCAATGACCGCTGGGTATATTGCAATCCGATTGCTGCCGACTTGTTCGGCGCTAGTGGTACTGAGGAGGTCATTGGCACATCCATTTACGATTATGTTCAAGATGATGATCTGGAAAAGGTAAAAGAACGCATTGCCAACATGATCAAACATGCTCGCCCCGCCCCTGCTGTTGATGAAACAATCATTCGCAAAGACGGCCAGACTATCGTTGCCAGGATTCAATCCAGCCCGGTTATTTATGATGGTGAGCCCGCCTTTGTAGTCACCGCTGAAGAATCACAGCAGCACACAAGCGATCAGCCCCTATCATCCAACGATCACAGTGATCGGCTCGAACATGCGCAACGACTGGAATCGCTTGGCGTGCTGGCTGGAGGCATAGCCCACGATTTTAATAACCTGCTGGCAGCCATTTCCGGCAATGCAGAATTGGCTCGCAGCAGTCTGGATGAAGAAGCAGAGGCAACTACCCATATCGATAATATCAGCGACGCCTGCGATCACGCTGCGGAGTTATGTAAGCAGATGCTCGCATATGCCGGAAAAGGTAGTTATGAACTCGATATTCTCGATCTTAACGAGATGGTAAAATCGACTGGGAAGCTTATTCGTGCCTCGGTAAGTAGTCATATTGCGCTAAAAATAAAACTGGCAAAAACACTGCCCGGCATTGAAGGCGACATGGCCCAAATTCAACAACTGATCCTTAACTTCATCGTTAATTCTGCCGATGCCATTGGCCCCAAGTCAGGTGAAATCAAAGTATCTACTGGTGCCCGCAACATAGACCGCCAGATACTGGATAAACTGTATAATGGCTCATGCCTGAAACCAGGCCAATACGTCATTATCGAAGTCTCTGATACTGGTTGCGGTATGAGTCTTGAGATGATTTCTAAGATTTTTGACCCCTTCTTTACCACCAAAGAAACCGGTAGTGGTCTGGGCCTATCTGCAGTACTTGGTATTGTACGCGGTCACCATGGTGCCATTCAGGTGCATAGTTCAGAGGGTAGAGGCACGGCGTTTCGTGTCTATCTGCCATCTACTGATCAAGAGTTTAAAGCGACCATGATCAGTACTGTCGAAGTCGATGCATGGCAAGGAGATGGTAAAGTCCTCATTGTCGACGACGATATGCGGGTACGCCAAGTAGGCAAAGCTTTCATAGAAAGCTTGCACTTTACGGTGATGACCGCCGATGATGGCAAAGAAGGTCTGGAAGCATTCGCCAAACATCATACTAATCTGGAAGCAGTACTCCTCGATATGACCATGCCTGTGCTCGGGGGGGTCGAAGCCATGGCGGGTATGCGTGAAATTGACAGCAAAGTACCCATCATACTGGTTTCCGGCTATTCAGAGGTTGAAGCCGGCTCTCTTATCGCTGGCGATCGCCCTAATGCATTTTTGCAAAAACCATTTAAAGCAAAAACGCTAAAAACCACGCTCTATGAGGTCATGCATTCCACCTCTAAACAGGGCTAAACAAAACAAAGTGCCCATTGGCTGAGTACACAGTCCATGTTGTATTGGTGCATACGTCAATACAACATGGACTGTGTACTATGGCTCACGATAGGCTGCGCAACCATGCAAGTCAGCGATTTTAATTTTGAATTACCCGAACACCTGATAGCCAAGCAACCGTTAAAGCAACGTGATGCTTCACGCCTGCTTTGCCTAACCGACAACGCATGCATCGATGCGCACATTGCCGATTTAGCAGGTCTGGTTCAGCCCGGTGATGTCTGGGTATTAAATGATACGAAGGTTATTCCTGCCCGATTAACCGGCACAAAGCTCAGCGGCGGCAAAGTAGAAGTCTTGCTTCTTGAGCCAACAGGGGCTGACAACTGCTGGCTGGCCTGGGGCAAGTGCAATAAACCATTGAAACCCGATACCATCATTCACTTCAGTGATGATTTCTCAGCCAAAGTGTTGCGCCGTGATGGCAAACAGATTGAAGTACAGTTAATCGCCGAAGATGTAGGCACAGCTATTGAAACACATGGCCATATGCCGCTTCCGCCATATATCAATCGCCCTGACACTGAAGAGGATAAAGCGCGCTATCAAACCGTTTTTGCACGTCACTCCGGTGCTGTAGCTGCGCCAACTGCCGGACTACACCTGACCACAGCATTAATGGCTGCGATGCAGCAAGCAGGTGCCGAATTTGTACATCTCACGCTGCATGTTGGCCCCGGCACCTTTCAACCGGTACAGGTCGATAGCTTGAACGAACATATCATGCACGAAGAGGCATACATCGTGCCCGCAGAAACAGCGAAAACAATCAATCAAGCCAAAGCAGACGGCAAGCGCATTGTAGCTGTTGGCACCACCAGCCTGAGAACATTGGAGGCCGCCAGCCAACACGGCATGCTGCAGGCAGGTGCTGCCAGAACTTCCATATTCATATATCCGGGGTACCATTTCCAGATGGTGGACGCCTTATTAACCAACTTTCACCTGCCCAAATCAACCCTCATTATGCTGGTTGCAGCACTGGCAGGTCAGGATCGTGTACTGGCGGCCTATGAACATGCCAAAGCGCATGATTACCGTTTCTACTCCTACGGAGATGCCATGTTTGTACCTCGATTAGAAAGCGCATGAAGATATTACTGGCGCAAATCGCACCACGAGTTGGTGATCTTAACGGCAATGTAAAACTGATACACGAGGCCATGGCCAAAGCAGAAGCTGGGCTTTGTGACCTACTCGTACTACCAGAATTAGTCATCACCGGCTATCCACCTGAAGATCTACTACAACGCCCGGCTTTCATGGATCTTGTAGTGCGTGCGATCCATGCAGTGGTCTCCGCCAGTCATAATAGCTGCGTAGTTTTCGGTGCCCCGCGTCAAGATGGTAACCATCTTAGAAATAGCGTATTTCTAGCCCAATATGGCAAGATCATCGGCATCTATGATAAACAATGTCTGCCCAATTATGGTGTATTTGACGAACGTAGATATTTTGAGCCTGGAAATGGTGAGACATGCAGCTTTAAGGTGAATGCTTGGCATATTGGCATCAGCGTATGCGAAGACCTGTGGAGTGATGAACTCGCCGCCAAACAAGCCGATATTGCATGTGATGTCTGGCTTAATCTAAACGCCTCTCCCTTCCATGTTGGTAAACAGGCAGATCGCGAAGCCCTGGTGCAACGCCGGGCCCAAGCGTTTTCAACTCCCGTGGTTTATGTGAATCCTGTTGGCGGTCAGGATGAGATTGTCTTTGATGGCGGCTCTCATGTGGTGGATGCGTTGGGTAATTTACTCATGCGCGCGCCACTGTTTGAGCCATGCCTGAAAATCGTCGATCTTGAGGCGGTTGGCACCAGTGATATCACTCCATTGCCAGAACCCATGCAGCAAATTCACCAAGCATTGGTCATGGGTGTCGCCGATTACGTACTGCGTAATGGCTGTAAACAGGTAGTGATTGGCCTATCCGGCGGCATTGATTCCGCCTTAACGGCGGTGATTGCGGTAGAAGCACTGGGTGCAGCCAATGTACTCGGTGTATTGCTGCCATCCCGCTATTCCAGTGATCACTCTATTGCAGATGCAGAAGCACTGGTCACTAATCTTGGCATAGCATCCATCACCTTGCCTATTGCTGATAGTGTTACATCGGTAGAAGCCACGCTGGCAAACTCCTTTGCCGCCTGGGGGAAATCAGCACCCGATATCACCGAGGAAAATATTCAGGCCCGCATGCGTGGCGTATTACTTATGGCCATATCCAACAAGACAGGACGCATGGTGCTCACCACGGGTAATAAATCAGAGATGGCAGTCGGTTATGCCACCCTGTATGGCGACATGGTTGGTGGCTTTGCTGTACTCAAAGATGTGTACAAAACAGATGTGTTTGCTCTGTGCCGCTGGATTAACCGCAATCAGGAGATCATTCCGGCCAACACCATCAACAAACCACCATCAGCCGAATTGCGTCCGGATCAGAAAGATTCCGATTCCTTGCCCGATTATGATGTGCTCGATGCGATTCTCAGCGCCAATATCGAAGAACGTTTAAGTGTAGATGCCATTGCTGCACGTGGTTATGACAAAGCGGAAGTAAAACGCATTATACGACTTCTACAACTAGCCGAATATAAACGTCGCCAGGCTGCCCCCGGTGTAAAAATTACCGAACGCGCCTTTGGCCGCGATCGGCGTTACCCCATCACCCACGGTTTTTGGGAATAGATTAAGAGGCTTTGACCTCACAAGCGGCTCTCAAACAGGTCGCTGCCTGTTCATATTTTTTCGCAGCCTGATACCACACTCCAAGACTCTGCCATGCCGATTTACTGCCGGTTTCATCTGCCAGCGCCTGCATCTGTTCAAATGCCAGCCCATCAAGATGAGCGGCATGAGCCAATTCAGCACGTAACCAGCGTTGGGCATGATTCATAGCACTCGCTTTTTTATTTTCAAGCTTACGATATGCATGCATGGCATCGCCACGCAGTAACTCCAACAACGCTGCTGCAATGGCATCACTGCTGATGCGTTCCAGATGACCCGACCACAAGCGCTGCGCAGTTTTCGCATCATCGCCAGCAACCAGGCTACGCCCATAAGCCAGCAACACTTCCTCATTTTCAGGCTGCAACTGATATGCCTTTCTCAAAAAGAGTGTGGCATTTTTCGGTTCCTGCTTGGTTAGCTCAAGATAGGCATGCACCAAACGCGGATGCACCTGCGTAGCAGGCCTTTGGCCATGTTTTAATTCAGCCTCAAGTAGTTCGGTGCAATACAACCATTCACCATCTTCTTCAGCTAAATCAGACCTTCGGCTCACAGCTAATGGTGCGGCGGGATGTGCCACCAGCCATGCATCCAGGTGCGCTTTGCGCACATCCAGATCCAATTTTGGCTCAGCATGTGGATCGGTGGCGATCCGCGCTGCCAACACAGTACTTAGTGGTTCCTGATTCTGCTGTTCCGCAGGCGAGGGTAATCGATGCGCCGGTGTCACCATCGTGCGTAGCAACTCATCGCTCCAGTCAGGCAGCACACCACGACTGCGCTTAAAAGCTTTAAGACCAGAATCACCGCGTTGATCCAAACATTGTGCCAGCGCTTCTTTAAGGTTTTTTTCGCGCCGTTTACGACTGCCCATACGCAGTGAGCGCCAGGCCATGCCCGGGCCTGCAAACAGTGCTGCAATCAAACTACGCATCAACCAGAGCACGAACAACAACAATAGAAAGGCTACAATAAATGCCCCTTGTCGTGTTTCAAACACCCAGCCAAAAGCTTCGACACGCAGTGCCTGATCGGCAATATCAGGGAACACAATCAGTGCAATGCTGATTGCCAGAACAACAAGGAGAGTCAGTACCAGTCTCATAACATACCTCCTTGCTGCACATTGCTCTGTTCAACATCACTCGCCCATTGCCGAGCTGTTTCTCGTAAGGTGTTGATATCAATCTGTATGCCTTCAAAGTCAACAGGTAAACCAATTTCAACTTTTGCATCACCAGCCTGCATTGATTTAATCTGCAATAACAGTTCGGCATGCAAACGCTGCCATGCGCTTTGATCAGGCCATGCTTGCAATGTCAGCTGACGAGCAGAATCAAGCAAACGCCCTCGCAAATCAGACAGTCTTCTGGCCTCTTGCGAAGGCGCATGTCGCAACTGGAATTGGCCGACAATCCAGGCCAGCCATGGCTGCTCAGGAGTTGGCAATACATTTTCATGCACTGGTGTTGATAAAACCTCTGCCCATTTTTTTAAGCTACCTTGCCATTGATGCAATCGCAGCACATTGGCTCGGGCCAATGTATGCATCTCCACAGCTTGCTGACGCTGCTGTTCATTCAAACCCGGCAGTAAAGAAATCTCTTCCCAAGCCAACTGCATCTGAGCTAAACGACTATCTGAATCTGCAATCCAACGTAAACGCACCTGTCTGTTCATGCGCTGTTGTTCAAGCAAACGCTGTTGTAATGTTTGTTGCGATTCTTCCAACTGGCTCAATGTGCTTCGCAAACTATCGATGCTAAGCAACAATTCATTTATCGCAGCATCCGCCACGGCAGGGATCGCTGCTGCCATTTCATCCGGCGCTACATCGGCAGGCTCATTTTGCACATCAGACGGCACGTCGGATGGCACAACGGATGTCATCGGCTGACTATATTCTACTTGAGCTGAAGTATTCAGCGTATCGGCCTGAGGAATAACCGCCTGAGGCACAAGCCTTTCGGCCGGTTCCACTACGACTGCTGACTCTGTCGCTATGCTTGAGATAAGTGATGCATACAGTGGTTGCAACTGCCCGGTCAGCTTTAAGCCACCAAGAATAGCTGCAATAAGCAGAATAAAGGCGACAATATATACGCCCGTATTTGAGCCTTTCTTGCTTGTTGCTTTGCTTGTTTTCTTCTGTTTATCTGATGACTCAGCACTGGCGCTTTCAGCAATCACAGCTTCAATCGATGCATCATCAGCAGCTTTCTTATCGATCGTATTCTCCACCTTATCACTCATCAGGATCAACCTCTATTCAGCTCATCTTCCTGCAACCAACGCGCCACATCAAGCGCGTGATAGGTCAGGATCAAATCAGCACCAGCACGTTTGAAGCTCAACATCGTTTCCAGCACCACACGCTTCTCATCAATCCAACCATTGGCTGCCGCCGCCTTCACCATAGCATATTCACCCGACACATTATACACGGCCATCGGCAGCTGTGTCGCATCCTTCACTTCGCGAATAATATCCATATAGGCCAGGGCAGGCTTCACCATCAACATATCAGCGCCCTCTTTCACATCCTGCTCAGCCTCTTTCAAGGCTTCCCGACGGTTGGCCGGGTCCATCTGATAGGTGGATCGGTCACCAAAACTCGGGGCTGAATCAGCCGCATCACGGAATGGACCAAAATAACCCGACGCATATTTAACCGCATACGACATAATCGGCAATTCGGTAAACCCTGCCGCATCCAAAGCAGATCGAATCGCGCCAATCATACCATCCATCATACCTGATGGCGCAACGATATCGACACCGGCTTTAGCATAAGAGACCGCTTCTTTTTGCAGATTAAGCAGCGTGGCATCGTTATCCACTTCTTCGCCGCACAGTACACCGCAGTGACCATGGTCGGTATATTCACAAAAACATGTATCGGCAATCACGCACATATCAGGGGCAGCAGTTTTGGCTGCACGAATGGCCTCCTGCACAATACCATGATCATCCCATCCGGAAGAACCGATGGCATCCTTCTCCGTCGGAATGCCAAACAGAATGACACCGGGAATACCCAACGCTTCTACTTCTTGAACCACCTTTCCAACATCAGAGAGTGGAATGCGTTTAACACCCGGCATACTCACCACTTCAATCGCTTCACTGATGGCCTCATCAACGAACAGAGGATAAATCAGGTCTGCTACCGACAGATGCGTTTCGCGCACCATGCGACGTATGGTGGCATTGCCACGCAATCGACGTGAACGAATGGCTAAATCAGGTAGGGACATATTAAAACTCCATCAAATTTTATGGCTTTCAAAATACTCGGCTAACGCATCAAGCATAGCCTCGAAACTAGCGTGTTTGGCTACAACCTGCACGCTCAGGCCCATATTGCGCACAGCAATGGCCATAGATTCGGAGATCACCACAACCACCGGCTTATCTGCAAGCCCAACAGATCCAAGACGTTCAATGTAATGCAGGGCCGTTTTAGGGCTGCCAAGTAGCACTGCATCAATTTGATTGCTCGCTACGCTGTGAATAATATCGGATGCATCATCCAGTGGGCAGATAGTTCGATAGAGCAGTGCCATATGCACCGGTACAGCCTGGCTGCGTAATGCTTCACTTAAGGCATCACACCCCTCTTCAGCGCGTACAAATAGCAGTGAATGCGGCAACCCGCACTGTGCATACGCTGCAATCAAACCACCCTGTGATTCAAGTTCTGGCATAATGTCGGCACGCACACCAAAATCCCGCAATGCCGCAGCAGTTTTTTTGCCCACTGCTGCAACCCGCCTGCCTTGCAGCAGTGTGGTAAGTGGCAAATCCTGACTGGCTAGCGCGTGCACACCATTAGCACTCGTGAATACCACGTCACTAACCTCTGATATAGATGCAGCGGCTTGCATCACAGCATCGGATAACACCTCAATCTGCAGACATGGGAAATGTACAGCCACTGCGCCTCTTGCACAGAGCATCTTATCGAGAACTTGCAGATGCTCTTCAGATCGCGTCAGTAGAATCCGCTTATGTTCCAAAAGTCGAGAGCTCATGCATGCAATGATGCAGCAACTGATGATCGAGTTCTATGCCAAATAGCTGATAGAAGTTTCCAGAGATGCTTAACGTCTTGCGCTACACACCCCCTGCTCTAGCATGCCGCGCCCAAGAGAGACTAGGAGTCCCCATGTTCGAGCTTTACTATAACCACGCCGCCAAGACCAAGGATGATATCCTTTCCGGTCTGACCGTTGCTTTTGCTTTGGTACCGGAAGCAGTTGCCTTTGCCTTTGTCGCCGGTGTCAACCCACTGGTAGGCTTGTATGGCGCTTTTATGATGGGTTTGGTTACGTCGATTGTAGGCGGTCGTCCGGGCATGATTTCCGGTGCTACAGGTGCAATGGCTGTTGTCATGGTTGCGCTGGTTGCTCAGCATGGTGTTGAATATCTCTTTATCACCATTGTATTGACCGGTGTTTTTCAAATGATGTTTGGTGCCGCCAGGTTCGGTAAATATATTCGCATGGTTCCATACCCCGTCATGCTCGGCTTCGTAAACGGCCTGGCTATCGTTATTTTTCTAGCCCAAATGGATCATTTTAAAGCTGAAGGTGCCGATGGCATCATGCACTGGTTAGGTGGCAACCCGCTATTCACCATGCTTGGACTGGTCACATTAACAATGGCTATTATGTACTTCCTGCCAAAGATTACCCGCGCGATCCCTGCCGGGCTTGCAGCAATTATCACCATCAGTCTGATCGTTATTTTTGGTGGTCTGGATACCAAATCCGTTGGCGATATTGCTGATATCAGTGGTGGGTTCCCATCGTTTCATATCCCTGACGTACCGTTTACGCTTGAAACGCTCTATATCATTTTACCATATGCAGCCATCCTCGCCGGCGTTGGTCTGATTGAATCGCTTCTGACCATGACCGTTGTGGATGAAATGACCAATAGCCGCGGACAGGGCAACCGCGTATCCATCGGGCAAGGCTTGGCCAACACCATCAACGGTTTCTTCGGTGGCATGGGTGGTTGTGCCATGATCGGGCAAACCATGATCAATGTATCATCCGGTGGCCTGCGTAACCTCTCCGGCATCGCAGCTTCACTATTTCTACTTATATTTATCATGTTCGCATCTGATTTGATTGCTCTGGTGCCCGTTGCCGCACTGGTCGGGCTAATGTTTATGGTAGTCATTGGTACGTTTGAATGGGGCAGTTTTAACCTGCTCAAAAAAGTACCGCGTGAAGATTCATTTGTAGGAGTGCTGGTTGCAGCCGTTACTGTTGTTACTGATCTGGCCACTGCTGTAATTGTTGGTGTGATTGCAACTGCACTGGTATTTGCATGGAAGCAGGCTCGCCATATCTATGTCACTACAGAAGATCATACCGATGGTTCACGCACCCACAAAGTGCATGGCCCGCTCTTTTTCGCCTCAGCACATAACTTCGGCAACCTGTTCGATCCTGATTCTGACCCTGAAGAGGTCTATATCGATTGCGCTCTATCCCGTATTGCAGATCACTCCGCAATTGAAGCCATCGATAATCTGGCTGAACGCTACAAAATCGCCGGCAAGAACCTGCATCTGATCCACTTGAGCCCTGAGTGTACCAAGTTGCTTACAACGGCTGGTGATTTGGTTGAAGTGAATATTAAAGAAGACCCGCGCTACCACATTGCGGACGATAAACTGGCATAATACAGCGCATCTCAGGATGAAAAAAAGGGCGCCTTGAGCGCCCTTTTTTGTTAACCACCCAGCAACATGCACACATCGAGTCTGTTACAGCAACTCTACGACAACCAACCATGCAGTTATCAACTATTTCAGCCAGCCAAATGGCACCTCAGCTCCTGTGAGTTCACTCTTGTGGTTGTTGCGCCAGATAAGATACGCACGGGCTTGTGAAGGGATAACAAGATGATTTGCTTTACTATCATGATTGAAATTTGCCATGTATCCCTCAATCTGGAGTTCAAAGGCAGGACGCCCGCCCGGTGCACCTGCTCCAAAAGCCAGATCACCGAAGCGAATCATATTTTCGCCCTTCTCCAACAACACAGGGTAACTGGCAAACCACGTATAAAATGCTGCACCGGGAAGACTATGCACATCGTTTACCGTATGCATCGCCAATAACTTCTGCCAAACGAGACCACCAGCACGCCCCATACGGTTGGAGATTATTGCTTCTACAAAAGCATCATCAAATAACCATTTCGTACCAGCGAATGCAGGGGACAGGTTTACTGATGACCGCATATAATAATCTGGATAGATCGCGATCAGCTGCCAATGAAACGGTGAAAATGCCAAGGGTAGAGCATTATAGCCCACAGCATCCGGATACGCCTGTTTTGTCAATGTGATTGCTGATTGCTGGTTACTATAGGCTAAACCCAAATAACTGCACATCAGTATTAAACTGGCTATTCCCATGATGCGCTTTTGCTTTTTCCAGATCAAACCTAGCAACAGTGGAATCAACATACAGGCCGAAAAAAACGGGTCGATAATAAACAACAGGTCAAGACTGGCACGCCAATCTGAAAACGGTGCCAGTATCATGGTACCAAAGGTGGTAATCGCATCGATCATGATATGCAGCAACAACACTCCCCCGATCAGCCATGGCATTACCCTGTTCGCCTGCACCTGCCGTGTTGTAAGGCTATAGATAAACCAGCCCCAGAGAGGAGCCAACAGTATGGAATGGGTAAGGCCTCGATGATGTTCCAGATAAAGGGCCTCTGAAAAGAGACGCAATACAATATCGGCATCTGGAGCCATCGACAGCAGTACAATCATCATAAACTGCTGTGCGGGAAGATGATGTTTCGGAATTGCGCGGGCAAGTGCTGCCCCCGAAATCGCATGTGTTAAAGGATCCATACCCCGATCATATGCAAAGCAGCGTAGGTTGCCTCTATTTCGTGCTACACCATCTGAAAACGAAACCATTATCATAAAAAAAGGGCGCCCAGAGGCGCCCTTTTGTTGTTACGTATGTGTAAGTCGGAACTTAAGCAGCTGCGTCTTCAATCGAGATAGTTGTACTCGGATCTACATCGTCGATCACATCGCTCAACTCTTCAACGATATCGAGATCTGTAGCCTTCTCGATCACATCTGCCGCAGCAGCCTCTTCAGTAGTCTGACGGCGTGGTGCATTGCGTGCTGCAAGACCAGTACCGGCAGGTAGCAGGCGACCAAGAATAACGTTCTCTTTCAGACCAGTAAGCCAATCGACTTTACCAGCCAATGCAGCCTCGGTGATCACACGCGTAGTTTCCTGGAATGAAGCCGCAGAGATGAACGACTCAGTGTTCAAGGAAGACTTGGTGATACCCAACAGGATAGGCTCGAATGTTGCCGGAGCTTTACCTGCTGCAACCAGTTTACGGTTAGCCTGTAGTACGTGTTTACGCACGGGCTGTTCACCAGCGACATAGTTGGACTGGCCCGGATCATTAATCTGAACCTTACGCATCATCTGACGAGCAATCACTTCGATATGCTTATCGTTGATCTTCACACCCTGTAGGCGATAAACCTCTTGAATCTCATCAGTCAGGTAGTTGGATAGCGCTTCAACACCCAATACTTTCAGAATATCCTGAGGAGCAGGAGAACCTTCCATCAGACGCTCACCACGACGTACACGGTCACCTTCCTGAACAAGGATCTGTGAACCCTTAGGAATCTGATATTCAAGCTGATCAGAACCATCGGCTGGATCAACATAAACACGACGTTTACCACGAATATCTTTACCGAATGAAATCACACCATCAGCACCGGCAATGAATGCCAGATTCTTCGGCTTACGTGCTTCAAACAGCTCGACAACGCGTGGAAGACCACCGGTAATATCCTTGGTCTTGCCTGCTTCACGTGGAATACGAGCCAGTACGTCACCCGCTTTCAGTTCTGCTTCGTTCTCAACATTCAGAATCGCACCAGGAGAAAGGAAGTAACGCGCCGGTGTATTGGTACGAGCCAGTACAATCGGATCACCTTCCGGATCCTTAGGATCAACCAAGTGAATCTGAGGACGCAATGCATCTTTACGGGTGTCGGTCTGCTGCGTAACGATGCGACTGGATAGACCAGTTACTTCATCAGACTGCTCACGCATAGTGATGCCTTCTTCCAAATCAACAAAACGAATTTTACCATCTGTTTCAGCAATCAATGGCATGGTATATGGATCCCATTCAGCCAGTTTTGCACCAGCTTTAATGGTCGCGCCATCTTTAATCAACAGATGCGCACCATATGGGATACGATGACGTTCCATCTCTTTACCAACAGTAGAGTTAATAATTACTTCAGTATGGCGGTTAATTACAATTTCAGAACCATGTGAATCGGTTACTGAGATCGCAGCTTCCAGCTTGGCAACACCACCGAACTTGGCTTCAACAGCAGCCTGCTCAGCAGAACGGGATGCAGTACCACCAACGTGGAAGGTACGCATAGTAAGCTGAGTACCCGGCTCACCAATAGATTGCGCTGCAATCACACCAACGGCTTCACCGATACCTACAGGCGTGCCATGACCCAGATCGCGGCCATAACAGTTTGCACAAACACCATCTTCAGCTTCACACGTCAGTACTGAACGGATGCGTACAGATTCAACTTCTGCATCATCAATCTTATTCGCCAGTTCTTCATTGACCATTGCACCAGCTGGAGCGATTTCAGCACCGGTAATAGGATCACATGCAGACTCTAACAGAAGACGACCAAGCACACGTTCATATAGTGGCTCAATCACTTCACCACCTTCAACGAGGGCAGTCAGTGTTACACCAGCTTCAGTACCACAATCCTGAATACGCACCACAGCATCTTGCGCCACATCAACCAGACGACGGGTCAGATAACCTGAGTTCGCAGTCTTCAAGGCAGTATCGGCCAGTCCCTTACGGGCACCATGGGTAGAGATGAAGTATTGCAGAATAGTCAGACCTTCACGGAAGTTAGCGGTAATCGGTGTTTCAATGATGGAACCATCCGGCTTCGCCATCAAACCACGCATACCAGCCAGCTGACGAATCTGCTGAGCAGAACCACGCGCGCCGGAATCAGCCATCATATAAACCGGGTTAAAGGTTTTGGCTTCTTCACTCTGTGTACCGTCTGCACTGGTAAGGGTTTCATTGGACAGGTTATCCATCATTGCTCTTGCAACTTTTTCAGTGGTGTGGGTCCATAAATCCACTACCTTATTGTAGCGCTCACCTGCGGTGATCAGACCATCAGCATACTGCTTCTGAACCTTGGTAACTTCCGCTTCGGATGCTGCAACCGTAGTCACTTTACTGTCAGGTACAACAACATCGCACAGTGCAAACGACGCACCGGAAATCGTTGCGTAGGTATAGCCCAGCACTTTCAAACGGTCAGCCAACAGTACTGTCGCTTTATTGCCTGCCACGCGGTAACAGTCTTCAATCAAGCCAGCCACATCTTTCTTGGTCAACACACGGTTAATACTGGAAAACGGCATTTCATCCGGCAAAATAGTCGAAAGAATCGCACGACCCACAGTAGTATTTTCACGCTTTCCACGGATACGGCAGATAATACGGGTATGTAGTGCTACAGCTCCGGCATCTTCAGCGCGCAGTACTTCTTCTGGAGATGAGAACACCATGTTCTCACCCTTCTCAAATGGACGCTCGCGTGTCAGATAATAGATACCAAGAACCATATCCTGTGTAGGTACGATGACCGGTTTACCTGTTGCTGGAGACAGTACGTTATTCGAGGCCATCATCAACGCACGGCACTCTGTCTGTGCTTCTACAGATAGTGGTACATGCACAGCCATTTGGTCACCATCGAAATCGGCATTGAATGCCGTACATACCAATGGATGCAACTGAATGGCTTTACCTTCAATCAGAATCGGTTCAAACGCCTGAATACCAAGCCTGTGCAGTGTAGGTGCACGGTTTAGCATAACCGGATGCTGGTGAATAACTTCAGCCAAAATATCCCACACTTCAGGAATGCCCTGCTCAACAAGCTTCTTGGACGCTTTAATTGTATTGGAGAGGCCACGCAGTTCCAGTTTGTTGTAAATGAATGGTTTGAACAGTTCCAGGGCCATCTTCTTCGGCAAACCGCACTGATGCAGTTTCAGATCAGGACCAACAACAATCACAGAACGACCGGAGTAATCCACACGTTTACCAAGCAAGTTCTGACGGAAACGACCCTGTTTACCCTTGATCACATCAGATAGTGATTTCAGAGGACGACGGTTGTTACCAGTAATCGGTTTAGAGCGACGATCATTATCGAACAGCGCATCAACAGATTCCTGCAACATACGTTTTTCATTACGGGTGATGATTTCAGGCGCATTGAGTTCCAACAGACGTTTCAGACGGTTGTTACGGTTGATCACACGACGGTACAGATCATTCAGGTCTGAAGTCGCAAAACGCCCACCATCCAAAGGAACCAATGGACGAATTTCTGGTGGCAGTACCGGAATAACATTCAGTACCATCCATTCCGGACGGTTACCTGAACCCAGCATCGCTTCCACAGTAGAGAGGCGTTTAGTCAATTTGGTCAGTTTAGTAACTGCTTTGGTCGCAAGAATCTGAGCACGCAATGACTGACGTTCTTCGTCAAGATTGATATCTTTAAGCATTTCCTGCAGTGCTTCTGCACCCATGCCGGCACGGAACTCTTCACCGTACTCTTCAAATGCTTCGATATACTCTTCTTCAGTCAGTAGCTGGAACTGTTCCAAACTGGTCAGACCAGGATCAAGTACAATGTAAGATTCGAAATAAAGGATGCGTTCCAGCTCTTTCAACGTCTTATCAAGTAGCAGGCCGATACGGGACGGCAGACTTTTCAAGAACCAGATATGTGCGACCGGAGCAGCAAGATCAATATGACCCATGCGCTCACGACGTACTTTAGACTGAATCACTTCAACCGAACACTTTTCACAGACCACACCACGATGTTTCAGGCGTTTGTATTTTCCGCACAGACACTCGTAATCTTTAATAGGGCCAAAGATCTTAGCACAAAAAAGACCGTCACGTTCTGGTTTGAAGGTACGATAGTTGATGGTTTCAGGCTTTTTAACTTCGCCGTAAGACCATGAACGAATTTTCTCAGGACTAGCAAGTCCTACGCGCAGACCATCGAAATCTTCGATGCTGGACGGCTTCTGGAACATTTTGAGAAGTTCTTGCATAACTTATTCTCCTTCTGTTTCGGTGGGTTTCTTGACCATAGAAAGGTCAATACCCAGCGCGTTCAATTCCTTCGTCATCACGTTGAATGATTCAGGAATACCTGCATCAAACGACATATCACCACGTACAATCGACTCATACATCTTCGTACGACCCTGCACATCATCAGACTTCACAGTCAGCATTTCCTGCAAGGTGTAAGCTGCGCCATACGCTTCCAGCGCCCACACTTCCATTTCACCGAAACGCTGTCCGCCGAACTGTGCTTTACCACCCAATGGCTGCTGTGTAACCAGAGAATACGGACCAGTTGAACGGGCATGAATCTTCTCATCAACCAAGTGATGCAGTTTAATGATATACATGTGACCAATCGTTACAGGGCGATCAAATGCTTCGCCGGTGCGACCATCATACAATGTAGTTTGACCCGTTTCAGGCAAGCCAGCCAACTTCAACATACGTGTAATATGCGCTTCTTTAGCACCATCAAACACAGGTGTCGCGATTGGAATACCACCCTTCAGATTAGTCGCCAGTTCAGTCAGTGACTCTTCATCCATGTCTTCAATATCTTTGCAGGCAGACTTATCTTCGTCATACGCATCCAGCAGGAAGTCCTTCATGTCATCATGTGCGGTATTGGCCCGCAGCATGCCTTCGATCTTCTTGCCTAAGCCACTGGCAGCCCAGCCCATATGAATTTCGAAAATCTGTCCGATATTCATACGTGACGGTACACCCAGTGGGTTCAAGCAGATATCAACCGGTGTACCATCAGCGGTATATGGCATGTCTTCTTCCGGTACGATAACCGAAATAACACCCTTATTACCATGACGGCCAGCCATTTTATCACCAGGTTGCAATTTACGTTTCACGGCAACGAAGACTTTAACCACCTTGATGACGCCAGGTTTCAATTCAGAACCTTCACGAACCTTGGCAACTTTTTCTTCGAAACGTGATTCAAGTTTAGCACGCTCTTTATCCATAGATTCATGAATTTCAGCGACTCGCTCATTGATTGCAGCATCATCCACAGACACTGCAGACAGATCACGCAGATTAAGCGCCTTAATATCTTCTGCTTTAATACTTGCACCTATTTTCAGACCCTTGAACTGCGCAGCAGTTTGGCCAGTCAACAAGTCCTGCAAACGGCTCACAGCATTGGCTTCAAGAATACGGCGCTCTTCTTCTTTATCGGCATAAAGCTGCTCAATAGCACTCTCTTCAATCACTTTGGCACGATCATCTTTCTCGTCCCCTCTACGTGTGAAGACCTGTACATCTACAACTACACCTTCATTACCCGGCTTGATGCGCATCGATGTATCACGTACATCCGATGCTTTTTCACCAAAGATGGCGCGTAGCAATTTTTCTTCAGGAGAGAGCTGGGTTTCACCCTTAGGTGTAATTTTACCAACCAGAATGTCGCCCTGTTTAACTTCGGCACCAATGTAAGCGATACCACACTCATCAAGGTGACGCAGTGCTTCTTCACCAACATTTGGAATATCACGCGTGATCTCTTCTTCGCCCAACTTGGTATCACGTGCAACTGCTTCAAACTCTTCGATATGAATTGACGTGTAGACATCTTCTTTGACAATCTTCTCGGAGATAACAATCGCATCCTCAAAGTTGTAACCACGCCAAGGCATCAATGCCACCAGCACGTTACGACCTAGAGCTAATTCACCCAAGTCAGTAGATGGGCCATCTGCGATGATGTCACCCTTAGCTACAATTTCACCAGCTTTAACCAGCGGACGCTGGTTAAAGCATGTGTTCTGGTTGGAGCGGCGATATTTGAATAGACGGTAGATATCAACACCAGGCTCACCTTCAACCTGTTCATCATCATGTGCTTTGACAACGATGCGGCCACCATCAAGGCGTTCAACAACACCACCACGGCGAGCAACCTGAGATACACCCGAGTCACGTGCCAATGGCGCTTCCATGCCGGTACCAACTAGAGGTTTCTCTGATTTCAGCAAAGGCACAGCCTGACGCATCATGTTTGAACCCATCAATGCGCGGTTCGCATCATCATGCTCAAGGAACGGAATCAAACCGGCACAAACAGATACAACCTGTGATGGAGAAACATCCATATAGTTGATATCAGCAGGCTCGGTCATAATAAACTCACCAGCCTGACGACACTGAACCATATCAGCACTAAACATACCTTGATCATTGATTTTCGCATTGGCCTGAGCAATCACCAGCGTCGATTCATCAATAGCAGAAAGGTATTCAACGTCATCAGTAACTTTACCATTAATCACCTTACGGTATGGGGATTCAAGGAAACCGAAGTCATTCACTTTAGCATATGTTGCTAACGAGTTGATCAGACCGATGTTTGGACCTTCAGGCGTTTCAATTGGGCAAAGACGGCCATAATGGGTTGGATGTACGTCACGTACTTCAAAACCAGCACGTTCGCGCGACAGACCACCGGGGCCTAATGCAGATAGACGACGTTTATGGGTAACTTCAGAAAGCGGATTGGTCTGATCCATAAACTGAGACAGCTGAGAAGAGCCAAAGAACTCTTTCACAGATGCAATCAATGGTTTGGCGTTGACCACATCAGAAGGCATCATTTCAGTTAAGTCACCTGAAGTCAGACGCTCACGAATAGCACGCTCCATGCGAACCAAACCAATACGAATCTGATTTTCCAGCAACTCACCAACAGAGCGAAGACGACGGTTACCCAAGTGGTCAATATCATCCACTTCACCAATACCATCACGCAAGTTCAACAGCATGTCCATTGTCATCAGAATATCTTCTACACGCAGAGTACCTTGATCCAGTGGCACATCAGCATCATTAATATTCAAGCGGCTATTCAATTTCATACGACCAACACGGGACAAATCGTAACGGGAAGGATCATAAAACAGTGATTCAAACAGTGCTCTGGCAGTTTCCACCGTTGGAGGCTCACCAGGACGCATCATACGATAAATTTCCACACGCGCTTCTTCGCGTGACTGAACCATGTCTAGGCGCAGCGTATCGGCCAACCATGGGCCGCGAACAGATCCATCGATCAACAGGCAGTCAAACTTCTTAATGCCAGCACCCTGCAAAGCAGAGATGGAATCTTCTGTAAGTTCGTGGTTATGATCAATGAGGATTTCGCCACCATCAATCAAAATAGGTTCGGCAGCAACTTCACCAATCACCGTTTCAAGCGGCACATCAATCCACTCAACACTTGCTTCAGTCAGGCGCTTAATCGCCATATTGGTAAACTTCTTACCTTCAGCGACAATAATTTTCGAACCTATCTTGATGCTGGTAACCGCTCGTGTTCCAAGGAACTTTTCAGCTTCAAATTTAATTTGAATACCTTTTTTGGTGAACTGGTAGGTACGACGCTGATAAAAGCGTTCCAGAATATCCTGCGTAGAAAGACCCAGCGCTTTCAGCAAAACTCCACATGGCATTTTGCGACGCAAATCAATGCGGAAATGTACTTTATCCTTGGCATCAAATTCAAAATCAAGCCATGAACCACGGTAAGGAATCACACGTGCTTTAAACAGAAATTTACCCGATGCATGGGTTTTGCCTTTATCGTGGTCAAAGAAGACACCTGGAGAACGATGCATCTGAGAAACAATGGCACGCTCAGTACCATTAATGATGAAAGAGCCATGCTCTGTCATGTATGGGATTTCACCCATGTATACCGACTGATCACGCACTTCACGCACTTTGCGTTTGTTGCGTTTATCTCCATCAGATTCAAAAATTTTCAAGCGTAATTTCACTTTTACCGGCAAGGCAAAAGTCATATCACGACGACGACACTCATCTAGATCATAACGTGGCGGGCTATATTCTAAGCCTTCAAAAGACAACTCAGCATTGCCTCCATAATCGCGCACAGGAAACACGGATTGGAATACAGTGGATAGACGGGAATCATTTACCGCTTCCCCATAACCCACAAACTCGTGGTACGATTCAGTCTGCAACTGCAACATGTTTGGCATGTCGATAGGAGACTTAATTGTGCCGAAATTCTTACGGATACGTTTCAATGATGCTTGCTTGGCCATGATACCCTCGAACTAAAAACTAGTTTTGTTAAATACTTATAAAGATAAAACTCACAAACGCGAAAAAGGCTAATCCCCGGTAGCTTTCGCTACCGGGGATTAACCAAAATCAAGCGTGTGTAAAACGGAACAACTAGAGTTGCTTACTTAAGTTCTACTGTAGCGCCTGCTGCTTCCAATTTAGCTTTAACGTCTGCAGCGTCATCTTTAGATGCGCCTTCTTTAACGTTGCCAGGTGCGCCGTCAACCATTGCTTTAGCTTCTTTCAAGCCCAAGCCAGTGATTTCACGTACTGCTTTGATTACCTGGATTTTCTTTTCGCCTGCAGAAACTAGAACTACATTGAATTCAGTCTGTTCTTCAGCAGCAGCTTCGCCGCCAGCAGCAGGACCAGCAGCTACAGCTACAGGTGCTGCAGCAGAAACGCCGAATTTGTCTTCTAATGCCGTTACCAGCTCAGACAGTTCCAGTACGGTCATAGTTTCGATTGCTTCAATTAGTTCGTCTTTAGATAGTGCCATTTTAAGCTCCTTGTGCTTTTAGTTTAATAAGTTAGTGATAAATGTTTGCGGTTTCGAATCAAAGACTCGATTATGCAGCTTCTTTCTGATCGCGAATGGCTGCCAATGTACGTACGAAAGATGCAGGTACTTCTGCCAATGTACGGACGAATCCGGAAATTGGTGATTGCATGCTTCCCAACATTTTGGCGAGCAAAACTTCGCGTGATGGTAGGCTCGCAAGCATTTTAATGCCCGCAACATCAACCATTTTACCGTCGAGTACTCCACCTTTGATCTCAAATATCTCATGCTTTTTGGAAAAATCTGCGATGGCTTTTGCCATGCCAACAGGATCATTACCATAAGCAATTGCTACTGGACCTTTGAAGAGTTCTTCAGCTACCTTAAAGTCTGTACCTTCAGCAGCACGTTTTGCCAACGTGTTTTTAACAACCTGTAGTGACACATCTGCATTATGCAGATCACGGCGCAGTTCACCCATTTGGGAAACTGTAAGACCGCGATACTGTGTTACAACAGCCGCTGTTGATTCAGACCAGGCAGAGTGAAGTTCTTCGACAATGCGTTGTTTGTCATTTTTATTCACATTTACCCCCTTGCTTTTCGACCCGCGCAAGTGGCTTGCACTCCATCTACTGCTGGAAGGATTTCTCCAATTAAATCTCACTTAAGCGTTCTAAGTCAGACTCCGACAGTTTTGGACGGATCGTTCGTTCGATTTTCCAGTGACTAAAAAGCAGCCACTGTGCTATCGATTTTTTATGTGTCCGTAGACACTACTACTGACCCGAAGGCCTGCAGCCAAACGTGTTACCTGTTAAAGGGTTGTTTCGTCTATGCGAACGCCTGCACCCATCGTAGATGAGATAGACATTTTCAGCATATAACGACCTTTAGAAGATGCTGGCTTCATACGGTTAAGTTCACTTAACAAGTACTCAAGATTTTCATTCAACTTAGCTGCATCGAAAGAACGACGACCAACAGGAGCATGAACCACAGCACCTTTATCAACACGCACTTCAATCTGACCAGCTTTAATTGCGCCAACAGCTTTCGTAACATCCATAGTTACTGTGCCAAGCTTAGGGTTAGGCATCAAACCACGAGGGCCCAACACACGACCTAAACGGCCTACCTGTGCCATCATATCAGGTGTAGCAACAACACGGTCAAAATCCATGAAACCACCCTGAACTTTTTCTACCAGATCATCAGCACCGACAAAGTCAGCGCCAGCAGCGGTTGCTTCTTCTGCTTTTGCGCCTTTAGCAAATACAGCAACACGTACTGTTTTACCTGTGCCGTTTGGCAAAGAGATAGAACCACGTACCATCTGATCTGCGTGACGAGGATCTACACCCAATTTAATGGCCACATCAATAGACTCATCAAATTTTGTGCCTGGTTGTGCCAAAATCGCATCAACAGCGTCTTTTACACTTACAGCCTGTGCAGGTACTGCTGCCAGGCTAGCTTTCATACGTTTAGTTAACTTTGCCATCTCTATCCCCTCAGCCGTCTACTACCAGGCCCATAGAAACAGCGGTGCCTTCAATAATTTTCATACCAGCTTCAACTGTGTAGCAGTTGAGGTCAGGCATTTTAGTTTCAGCAATCTCACGAACCTGGGCGCTGGTCACTTTACCAACTTTCTTTTTGTTCGGTTCACCACTGCCACTTTTAAGGCCGGCTGCTTTCAGCAACAACACAGAAGCAGGCGGAGTTTTGATAATAAAATCAAATGATTTGTCAGCATAAACACTGATCACTACTGGTAGTGTCAGGCCTTTTTCCATTTCCTGTGTTCTGGCGTTAAAGCCTTTACAGAATTCCATGATGTTCACACCAGCCTGACCAAGAGCTGGTCCTACTGGTGGAGCTGGATTCGCAGAGCCCGCAGGCACTTGCAATTTAACAATTTTATCAAGTTTCTTTGCCATTATTTATCTCCAACCGGTTTCAGGTCTCTTGCCCTTCACCTTTATTCGCATGTCATTGCTGACTATGCTTCCGCATCTGCGGTGAGTCCTGCACATCCTGTGCAGGGTAACACGTTAAGCCAAGAGCTTGCTCTTAAGCCTTTTCAACCTGAATGTATTCCAACTCAACAGGGGTAGGACGACCAAAGATCGAAACACTTACTTTTAGTTTCGCTTTATCTTCCATTACCTCTTCAACCATGCCATTGAATGATGCAAACGGACCATCGATAACACGTACTGCATCACCAATATCAAACATCACCTTAGGTTTCGGACGCTCAATGCCTTCTGCAATCTGATTCACCAGCGCGTCTACTTCATGCTGTGGCATCGGACGAGGCTTACCACCGGATCCCAGGAAACCGCTAACCTGGCGGGTATCTTTTACCACATGCCAGGTTTCATCATTCATTTCCATCTGGACAAGCACATAACCAGGGAAGAATTTACGTTGCGAAATCACCTTCTGGCCATCGCGCAGTTCAACAACTTCTTCGCGCGGCACCATAATATCGCCGAACAGTTCTTCCAGACCTGCACGCTCAATATTTTCACGCAACATTCTTTCAACTTTATCTTCAAAGTTGGAATATACTTGGACTGCAAACCATTGTTTTGCCATCTAGATCACCTGCTGCACAAGGGCACTTAAGCCTGTATCAATCAACCATAAAAATAGGGCAATAAAAATGACCATCACAAACACCATCAGTGTTGCTTGCGTTGTCTCTTTGCTTTCCGGCCACGTAACCTTTTTGGTTTCTACCTTCACTTCATTCATGAATTTACGCATATCTGCTACGCGACTCATCTCAAGCTCCTATTTTACATTACACATTCAAAACTGGCAGGCGAGGAGGGACTCGAACCCACAGCACCCGGTTTTGGAGACCGGTACTCTACCAATTGAGCTACTCGCCTATCCGACAAATAGTTTAAAACTATTTACCTATTTTTGTTTCCTTGTGCGCAGTATGCTTACGACAAGAGTTGCAATACTTTCTCAACGACAACTTATCAGTCATTGTACGTTTGTTTTTATCAGTGGTGTAATTACGACGTTTACAATCTTCACACGCCAAAGCCAGCAATTCACGCATTTCCCATTCTCCAGTGACAGCAAAGCGGCAGCAGGAAAACCTGCCACCGCTTACGCGTCTAAGTTACTATTTTTATTTACTTACT
>JAUZQJ010000088.1 GCA_030951045.1 Mariprofundus sp. | reverse complement strand
GGCAACATGTTTGACCAAACGCATGGCCGAAGACCTGTCTGAATACCTGAATAATCTGGGTATGAAAGTGCGCTATCTGCATTCCGATATTGATACGGTGGAGCGCATGGAGATACTGCGTGACTTGCGCTTGGGTCTGTTCGATGTGTTGATTGGCATTAACCTGTTGCGTGAGGGTCTGGATTTGCCTGAAGTTGCATTCGTGGCAATTTTTGATGCTGATAAAGAAGGCTTTTTGCGATCAGAGCGTTCATTGACGCAGACTATTGGCAGGGCAGCACGCAATGCTGAAGGTTTTGTGATCTTGTATGCAGATAAGATTACCAATTCGATGCAGCGCGCGATGTACGAAACAGAGCGCCGGCGTGAAATACAGCTGGCTTATAATGAAAAGCACGGCATTACACCGGAAACGGTGAAGTCGGAAGTGAAAGACATTCTCGGTTCAGTGTATGAAATGGATTATGGACATATACCTGAAATTGCGGAACCGGCACCGTTAAGTTTGGAAGAAAAAGAAGCACGTATAAATGTTTTGGAACGCTTGATGACTGAGGCTGCAGCAGATTTAAGATTTGAGGATGCCGCTGCTCATCGGGATGAAATACTGCAATTGCAGGCACATCAAGAAGCACGGAAAAAAGGATTAGTTAGTCAATGAGCAATATGCCTGAAATAAGCGAAACGCAGATTAGAACATGGGTGGGAAAAACCTTTGCAATGCGAGGTAAACGTTATTTTAAACATGATCGTGTAAGCGATGTAGAACCATTGCAAAATGGCAGCCAGTTGATGGGTGATGTGCAAGGCACTGCGCCCAAACCATATGAAGTGTTGATTCACTTTACTTCAGAGCAAACAGGCGAGATTCGTGGTGAATGTACGTGCCAGGCTGGCTTAAACTGTAAACATGTGGCAGCTGTGTTGTATGCTTGGATAGAAAAACAGGATGAAGTGGTCAAAGCACCTCAGTTTGCTGCACCAGGAGCCATGGCATTTGGTCAATGGCTGGGCGCACTGGAGCAGGTGAGTGACGGGAAAGTGGCGCATCAAGAGTATCCGGATAGCATTAAACAACGCCTGTTATATATTCTGGAACCCGATGGCGACCTGAATGTTCAATTGCGTTTTATTACGGCTCGTTTATTGAAGTCGGGGGCGTATGGCAAAGCTCAAGATTATAACCCTTCAAATATTCTCAATTACACACCACCACAGTTTATTCTATCCAGTGACGAAAGCATGTTGCGTGAAGTTGCGAATGATCGATCCTTATCATCACTGCATGGTTACCGCATTAAAGGGCCTCAAGGGTTGAAAATATTGAAACGGGCACTGACCAGCGGGCGGTGTCACTGGATGACAAAAGATTCCGACGCACTGCAGCGTGTTGATCGCCGCAATGGTGAATGGGGCTGGAAGTTGGGAGAGCGTGGAGATCAGCATCTCACGCTGCATATGGCTGGTGCTGAGTTGGTTGTGCCGACATCGCCACCATGGTTTATTGATGTTGAGCAACATGCCTGTGGTCAGATTGAGAGCGGTCAAATACCTGATGTAGCTGAAATTCTACTGAATATTCCTGCTGTAGAGCTCGATTGTTCTGATGAGGCTATTGAAGATGTGAAACGACAGTTGCCCGATGATGTGCCTGCTCCGATGCATCTGTTGCATGTACACAGAGAGGTGAAGCCGCAGTTAGTGATTCAACTTAAGACGATGAAGCTGGTGCAACAGTGGGGTTACCGTACACCTGAGCAGTGCCATGTGGTGGAGCTGTTTTTTGATTATGATGGTAAAAAAGTACCACATTCATCCCAGCCAAGATCAGTGCGTTCTATCAGAGGTGACAAGGTCATCGATTATGCCCGTGATGTAGCGTGTGAAACGCAGGCAGTAGAGCAGTTGACGCATGCCGGTCTCTATCCGGCGCGAGAAAGTACGATTGCCGCACATGTCGAATTTCCGGAACACGTCTTTAGATTGACCCATGATGATGACTGGCCGGAATGGATGTTATATGAAGTGCCAGACTTAAAGGAAGCTGGCTTTCAGGTTGAAATCTCTGATGGTTTTTCCTACAAGATAGAACAAGCCTCCAGTTGGGAACTGAACCTTGAACAGAGCAAGTCCGATAATGCCAGTAGTTTGATGGGGCAGGCCAGCTTTATGGTTACCCTCGATAGTGGTGATCAGATTGATCTGATTGATGCTTTGGCACGTTGGGTTGGTAATAAACCGGATCTGTTGAAAGCTGACTCATTGGCGCGATTGAAAGAAAAAGCACAGATCCCACTGCCACTACCGGATGGTAGATTATTACCGGCTCCCGGTGAAATGGTTGCCAATATTCTACACTTTATGATGGAAGTTTTTGCCGGTGGAAGTGATAACCAGACAGTAGAGCTGTCTGTGCCGCAAATGCTGGCGCTGGAGGAGAGTATCTCAACTTCAGCTGCACCGGTGCAGGTTAGCAGTAGCGTTTGGCTCAAGCAGATGAAGCAGCTGGCTGATCTGGATAGTTTGCCGGTGTGTGATGTGCCAACAGGATTAAATGCTGATTTGCGTGATTATCAGCGCGAGGGTTTGAGTTGGATGCAGTTCCTGCGTCAAATGAATCTCGGTGGCATCATGGCTGATGATATGGGTTTGGGGAAAACGATTCAGGCTCTGGCGCATATTTTGAAAGAGAAAGAAGACGGGCGCTTGAAACATCCTGCACTGGTCATTGCTCCAACCAGTTTGATGCACAACTGGCGACGTGAAGCAGAAAAATTCACGCCGGGTATGTCACTTCTGGTGGTGCACGGCCCTGATCGTGCCAAATATTTTGATGTGTTGGCAGAGTATGATCTTGTCATTACCACATATCCGTTGTTGGCTAGAGATTTTGATGTGATTGAAGCGCAAAACTGGCACATGCTGGTGCTTGATGAAGCGCAGTATATCAAAAATCCGAGATCGAAAGTGGCACGTTTGGTGCGCCAGTTGAATGCGCAGCACAAAATTTGTATGACAGGTACGCCAATTGAAAATCACCTGGGTGAGTTGTGGGCTCAGTTTGATTTTCTCATGCCCGGTTATCTCTATGATATGAAAGGTTTTACAAAATTATTCCGTAAACCTATTGAGTTACAAGGTGATACCGCCCGCCAGGATGCGTTGAATGTGCGCTTGCGGCCATTCATGCTCAGGCGTTGCAAAGAAGACGTGGCGCTGGAGTTACCTGCTAAAACTGAAATTATTCGCAGTATCGAAATTGAAGGAGCACAGCGAGAGCTATACGAAAGTGTACGTTTGGCGATGCAGAAGCGGGTGCGTGACGCGGTAGCTTCTATGGGCGTTGCTCAAAGTCAGATTGTGGTGCTTGATGCCTTGTTGAAAATGCGACAAGTATGTTGTGATCCTCGTCTGGTCAATGGTTTGCAGGGTGAACCACCAGTGTCGGCAAAGTTACAGATGTTAATGGAGCTATTGCCTGAAATGATTGAAGAGGGTCGTCGTATTTTACTTTTTTCACAGTTTACATCGATGCTTTCTTTGATTGAAGAAGAGTTAAAAGTGCAGAATATTGATTATGTGAAATTAACAGGTAAAACGCAGGATCGTATTACGCCGATTGAATCATTCCAGAATGAAAAAGTACCACTATTCTTGATTAGTTTGAAAGCTGGTGGGGTTGGCCTGAATTTAACTGCTGCCGATACCGTGATTCACTATGACCCATGGTGGAATCCTGCTGTGGAAAGACAGGCGACAGACCGGGCACACCGTATTGGTCAGGATAAGGCGGTGTTTGTATATAAGCTGATTACAGAAGGGTCTGTGGAAGAGAAAATTCTGGATCTGCAGGAGCGCAAACGTGAATTGGCTGATGCGATTCACCAGAAAGATGCCGTGAAAAAATCATTATGGTCTGCTGAAGAGCTTGATAATCTGTTTGCACCATTAAATTAGTGCGTATTTAGGTTGACCCCTTGGTTTGGGT
>JAUZQJ010000087.1 GCA_030951045.1 Mariprofundus sp. | reverse complement strand
GCAACACTAGTTATAGCCGATGCAGCTTTTGCTACCGCGTTTAATGATGCTTGTTCAACCTGAGCTGCAGTGCCTCCTGCCTTTTTAGCTGCCGTTAGAGCAATCGATGAGGCTGTAGATACGGCTGCAGAAGTCACAGCTACTGTGAATTTAGCAGGGGCTGCGTTGATAACTGCAGCAGTAATGTTGGATGCCTGGCTAGGGATTGCTGTGATTGCAGCTTTGGTTATTGCTGCTGACTGCGATGGTGCTGAAGTGGTTATAGTGGCTGTTATCATGCTTGCTTGCTTCGGCGCTAAAGTCAGGGCTGCTTTTGTTACTGCAGCAGCATGGGTTGGTGCTGCAGTTGATGCTGAGGCCGTAATTGCGGAGGCCTGAGCTGGAGCAGCCTTCACCGCAGCCGTAGTGATAGCTGCTGCCTTTTCCGGCGCTGCTGCTGCCGCAACTGCTGTAATCGAAGCGACTTGAGCTGGATCGGTGGCTATAGCGGTTTTAATGATGGCAGCTGTTTGTTTAGGTTTGGCCTGGACCATGGCAGCCGCGGCCATCTCCACACTCAAACCATTGGAAACAAGTTGGGTTAATACGTCAGCCACAGTCATTGACTTCAGTGCACCCTGGATGACTGCAGAGGAAACTGAGGGTGCGGTTGAATTTGCAGCTTGCTGTACAGCAGCTGCAGCCTGTGCTTTGGCTCCGCTTGTGACGATCTGTGCAGCTTTGGTCTCTGCTACGGCTTGAGCTTGAACTGCATCTGCTGCTGCTTTAGTCGCTTTTGTTGCTGCTTGTTGTGCTTTTTCCAAGGCTACTGCTGCCTGCTGTGCTACTGCTGGCGCCTGCTGTGCATTCGCTGGTGCCTGCGCGGCGGTCAGTTGTGCTACAGCCAGATTCGTTGTCGCAGCCTTTGCTTGTGCTTGTGCTTGTGCTGATGTTGCTGCTGCTGCTGTTGATTTTGCCATTGCTGTTGCGTTTGCAGCGTTGATTTTGCTCGTTGCAAGCATCACTTGTGCTTCTGCAGCCGCCTGTTTTGCAATCGGGTTTGTTGATGATGCAAGACTTGTTGCTTGTATTTTTACAACACTTAACTTGGCATTCACTGCTGTTTCTAGTGATTTTGAAGCAGCTGTTGTTGATGCGGTTGCTTTGGTCTGTGCAGCGACCAAAGCGGTAGCTGTATCAGCAGAGGCTTGTGCCTTAGTCAAAGCATTAGTTGCTGCTAGATCCGCAGCTGCTTTGGCAGTGCTTTTGGCAGTGGCTGCTTTTTCCGCAGCCACGTTGGCAGCAGCAATGTCAGCTTTAGTAGTTGCATTATCCAAGGCGGCCTGAGCTGTTGCTGCATCTGCAGTTGCCTGAGCAACAGCAGCATCGGCTACTGATTGCGCCGCGGCAGCATCCGCAGCTGCGGCCTCTGCAACTGCGGCCTCTGTAGCTGCGGCTTCAGCAGTAGCAGCTTCTTGGGCTGCTAGTTTGGCTGCATTCGTTGCTTTTTGTTCTGCTTCTGCTGCTGTTGCGGCAGCAGCTACTTCTGCTGGTGTCGGTTTAGGTACGAATGTGACCTGCTGGGCTCTGAGTAATGTGGCTGGAGGTGTGTTGGTAGCACGAGTAGCCGTTTTGCCTTTTTGCGTACTGCTGCCTTTTCCAGCAGCCACCATCTGTGTAGCGCCAGTAGAGCCTTTTACGCCGACCAGCCCCTCCGTGGTCATTATTTCAGTGGCGCCTGTTATCGGGTTCACTATAGTAATCAGGCTAGTGCCGCGAACTGAAATGACTGCTGATGGAGTTTGAATAGTGTAGTCAGTTGTTTCACTTCCCAGCTTTGCTACATCAAGGCTCACCGTGCCTTTCAAAATCTCTAGGACAACTTTACGTACCTTTTTCTGGTCATCATACAAGTACTCTTTGACTCTCATTTGATAGTCTTGTCCCATGTTCATGATGCTGCCATCAATGAATTTAAGTTGGGTGCGTGAGCGGTGCTTGGTGACTACGACATCGTCGGCAAATGCACCCATTCCAAGCTGGACAATGAGTGGATCTACTCTGGAGGTATTCTCGGTAGAGACAGAGCCTCTAACGGTGATAAATTTGGCGACGTCTGTAGGCAATACCTTTTGAGCTTGGTTGCTCTCAGAGGCATAAACAGGGCTTAGCCCAAAGATCATTGAAAAGGCTAGGACAAAGCTTAAACACTTTGAACTGCTTTTCGATTTCATTGCAAAACTCTCTAAATACATTCGTTACCACCTGTTTCTTACATATGGGCCTTAGGAGCTGGGGACTGCATGTTTACAGCTTGCCAACCTCTCAGACGATATTCTCAATTCTATTCCACAGTTTATAGACTATATACAATCGAATGTAAAGGGGGACTTATGCATCTACGTATGGTGGGTTGAGAACACTGTCTTAAATAAGGCTGTTGTTCTACCTGAATCTTGTCTTCTCAGGCGGGTGAGGTCATATTTGACTCGCATAGGGTGTGGCTCATCTGCCAATTGCGACATGAGTGATGGTGATGCGATGTGCTATTTAGTATTATTTGGGGTGATAAGGGGATTGATCGATGATGATAAGGTTGATGGTGATAATAGTTGCAGTGTCGATATTGTTCACGACAAGCGTGATCGCGGCTGAGCTGTATGAAAACCAAACGTTGTTGTCAGAGCCGCGGTTGGCTGCCAAGAGTGCTGGCCAAGGCTTAGCGGGCCCTGTTTCGGTTATTGAACGCAGAGGTTATTGGGTGCAACTCAAAGCAGGTGCTGTGGTCGGATGGACCGAGCTGGAGCATGTCAAAATGGACGAGACGATGCAGTGGATGGGGCCGATTGATCCTCTGCGTGATACCGGTCGTTTGGGGGCTGGAAGATGAAGGGATTGCTAATAGGACTCTCCAGTTACTGTTATCGTAGTACACGCTATTTCTATTTGGTTCTGGCCTTGGTTGTTAGTGCTATTATTGCTCTTTTATGGTTGTTTATGCCCAACCTTGGAGCGGCTAAAGGAGCAACGTTTGATACGATCATGAAGATGCGCTGGACATCGCCGCAGGCGTCGCAGGAGATTGTGATTCTTGATGTTGATGAGAAGTCGCTGGCTGAAATGGCCATAACTTATGGGCGTTGGCCATGGAAACGTGATGTGTTTGCGCGTGTTCTGGCTGAGCTTGAGTATGTCGAGGCTAAGTCGATCATGTTTACCGTGTTGATTACCGATTCTGATAAGGAACATCCGCGCAGCGATGCAGCACTAAGTTATGTTGCTAGCGAGTCATTTGTTACAGCCTATCCGGTTGTTAGATTACCGCCTCAGAATGATAAAAATAGTAAGATGAAGGTGTGTGACCTCATTCCTGCCGGGGTGATGAAATGTAATACCAATGCTACCTTGGCAGCGATCATTCCTGCTCTGCCTGGCATGCGCCATGATCTGGGTATTATGAATAATAAAGTTGATGACGATGGTATTCTCAGATCGTGGAGTCTACTTTGGGAAGAGCCTGGCTGGAAGATGCCAACCAATGTGGGCAGTGTGCTGGCGATGACGCAAATCGATGCGAAGGTTGATCCTGATGAGCCTTATATCCTCAATTGGCGTAATAAGAAGAATCACCACCAACGCGTTTCACTGGTAGATTATATGGCTACACTGGCCGGAGAAGAACGTGTTGCACCCGACTTCTTCAAAGGGAAACATGTCATTATTGCCGCATCCGCCCCTGGGCTGACGATCCAATATTCCACTTCGGTTGGTCTGGTAGATGACGGTGAAATTCTGGCTACAGCGCTTGATGACGCGATCAATGGTACGGATCTGAAGCGCCTGCCTGAATGGGTGAACATCTTGCTCGCTTTTATTTTTATATGGGCGATGGCTATCATATTCTCTTTTTCCCGTTCGCAACGGAAACTCGATGGTATATTTGTAGCGTTTCAATCCTCGGCGTTCGTTGTGATGGCGCTGGCGATCAATTATACGGGCTACTTTGTCGATATTCTTCCGTTGTCTACTTTCGGATTAATCTACTACACAGTTGCCAGACTTCATCTTGAAAGGGCGGAGGCTGTGTTTACTGGAAAGAAATATTGGTTGAGTCATTATGTGATGGATGAGAGGCTTGATTCGGTTGGTATCATCTCATTTTACGATGAAAATAATGATTTTCTTCCGGGTCGCCGTGAGTTGCTTTCCATACAGAAGGGTTTTGATGATGCGCGTGCGTTTGCATTCTACAATTCGTTTGAGGATGATCAGTTGCTGGGGAGTATGAATCATGCCTGTTCCACCGTTGTAGTGGGTAACGCTGATTCCCTGCATTTGATGCAACAACGTGTGCAGGCTGTGTTGAAAGAGCGAGGTATGAAAGAACACGTGGCTCAGACATTCGAGTTTCCTGATGTTATCAAACAAGATAGACACCTGGCTCCACATTACCTTGCGACCAAAGTCTTGGCGGTCATGACACAACTGCCTGATGAAGAGGAAATAGAATAGGGCTAACTGCGGTGAGACTTATCCCATTCAGGGGGGTAACTATGTCAAAAGCTATAACGCTGTGGCGGAGTGCTACTGTATTGTCTGAAGGGTTAGTCTGTCTGCCCTCGTGGTTGTGTTAGTCCTTTTGCGAAGGATTACCTTCACTTCCGGACCCTGCTTCGCCTAAAGTGCTTAGTGTTGGTGCCATGGGCACAGTTGACAGAATACCACTTGGCCCGTTTTGTGCTATCACTTCCAAAGTGATAATGTGGGCTTATAGAATAGATGGGGAAAGACGCGGATAGAATGGTTGTCGAAGAACTGATTTTGTGAAACAGAAATTATTTAAATATCTGGCTTGTCTTTTTATTGCCATGACAGCATCTATCACGATGGCAGACAAGGCAGGGTTCTCTCCTGAATTTCTCAATGGTATAGCCAAGCAATACGGTCAGGACGCTAAGAAACGTATTCTTGACTGGCAGGAACTGATCGAAGATAACGTCGGCGACAGTGAATGGAGCATCATTAACGAAGTTAACTATTTCTTTAATAGTAACAACTTTGTCTCCGATCAGAAACATTGGGGTAGGGTAGACTACTGGGCAACACCGGTTGAATTTCTTGCCACCAATGGTGGTGACTGTGAAGACTTCTCGATCGCTAAATATTTCACCTTGCGAGAGCTCGGTGTGCCTGATGAACGCTTGCGCATTACCTATGTTAAGGCCATACGGTTGAATCAGGCTCATATGGTACTGGCGTATTACGAAAACCCTGAAGATGAGCCGTTAATTCTCGATAATCTGATTCCTCGCATTGAGCGCGCTTCAAGAAGAACAGACCTTGTACCCGTTTACAGCTTCAACGGTAACGACTTATGGATGTCCAAGGAACGTGGTCAGGGGCGCGCTATCAAGGGCGGCTCTATGAGAATTAATTTATGGCGCGACCTGAATATTCGTATGAAACAGGAAAGAGAGCTCGGTAAGAGCTATACAGCAAAAGAAATAAGCCAGTAGGCAGGAGGGAAGCATATGACATTAGCCAAGCAACTCTACGCACTCATATTTATCATCTCATTTATGATGGGTGTAGGCACGCTGTTTATCAGTGTTGAAAATACCCGATCATTTCTGATGTTGCAGCTTGCTACACAGACTCAGAATGCTACAGATTCACTTGGTTTATCTTTGGTTCCTCATATGAAAGAACGGGATATTGCAATCATGGATACGATGGTAAATGCTGTGTTTGACAGCGGTTATTATAAATCACTTACGCTGAAAGACATGGCTGGAGAGAGCCTGATTGAACGAGAAAACACATCACGTATCGAAGGTGTACCGCAGTGGTTTATTAATAATCTGACGCTGCAAACACCGATTGCAAACTCGGTTATTACCACTGGTTGGACGCAATCGGGGACACTGACGCTCGAAGCACATCCGGGTTATGCCTATAAAAAACTGTGGGAGACATCAATCCAGACATTCTATCTGGCGGTATTGGTTTTTCTACTCTCATTCCTCTTTGCATTTCTTGTTCTGAAGGCGATTCTCAGGCCACTGACCGCAGTTGAGCAGCAAGCGCTTGCCATCTGTGAACGGGAGTTTCCGATTCTTGCGCGCATTCCGAAAACACGGGAACTGCAGCGGGTGGTGCTGGCCATGAACAAGATGTCGGCGAAGGTGAAAAATATTATTCTGCATTTAACAGAGCGGGCAGAAATGATGCAAAAGGAAGCCCATTTTGATGATCTGACGGCATTGATGAACAGACGAGGGTTTCTAGCGGTGCTGGAAAATACGGTAAAGGACCGGGAAGGGGGAGGCTTCGGATCACTTGCCCTGATTCGATTGAGTCATTTTGCCGACTATAATAAGCAGTTTGGCTTTCAGGCCGGGGATGCGTTGCTGATGGATGTTGCAAACCTGATAAAACAGAAAGCGGAATCGTTTGATAATGCTACGGTTGCGCGCTCAGAAGGTGCTGAATTCGGAGTGCTCTTTCCGCTGCTTGCATCAGGTGACGTGAAAGCATTTGCTGAGCAGTGTGCAAATGCACTAAGTGATTTGGCCGAAACGCTGTCCGTCAATGAGATCGCTCATATTGGTATTACATCTTTCTCAGAAGAGGAGTCTGTGTCTGATCTGCTTGCCAATGCAGACATGGCGCTGGCCTCGGCTGAACATCAAAGCCCCAATAGCTATTTCATCAGTCATACAAAGAGCATTGCTTTAGGCAATATTGCCTGGAAAAAGTTGATCACAGAGTCTATGGCGCAGCAACATATTCGTTTTCTGCATCAGCCTGTTGTTACGTCGGAGGCTGAAACGATCTTCTGGGAAATACTGATCCGTGTGAAAGATGAGCATGGCAAGGATATTCCACCGGGCGCATTTGCATCCATGGCCGACAGGCTTGAGCTGAACAGTGATCTGGATCGCTATATTATTATGCAGGTTACGGCATTGCTTCAATTGCCAGGATTCAGCAACCATGCCATTGCCATTAAGCTCTCTACGCGCTCGGTGCATGATAGAGCCTTTATCCAGTGGCTGGAGTCTCACCTTCAGACGCATCAATCGATAGCTTCATCGCTGCTGTTTGAAGTCAGCGAACATGCATTTCTGCATGATCAGGATCTGGCTGAAGAGCTGATTAAAATGGTGCATACATATCAAGGAAGAATGGTCATGGAGCACTTTGGCACGAAGCTGAGCTCATTTAAAACGTTAAGGAAACTGAAACTCGATTATATCAAGCTTGATGGCAGCTATATTCGCAATATATCGGAAAATAGGGACAACCGGTTCTTTATTCAAACGGTGATTGATATTGCGCACGGGCTTGATATTCAGGTGATTGCTGAACATGTGGAGACAGATGAGGATAAGACGAGCCTGAAAGCACTTGGCATCAATGCCATGCAGGGTTATCTCTTTGGGGCTCCGACCGAGCTGAAATAAAAGGAAGCTTGCATGACCCATGGCTCCTTAAGGCATGATGTTGGGATACATGTTGCGGTGAGAGAGGGATGTTGATGGAAAATATAATGACACCGTTGTGGTCACATATGCGAGGGGCCGCTGTAGTTATTGGCCTGTGTTCCTTGGCACCATTCTCCGCATTAGCAGGGCTCAGTGTGGCAGATCAGGATCTTGCGCTGATACAGACCCTGCCTGAAAAGACACTTACCTATGATGATATCAGGCCTACGCTGGAGCGGCGCTGCATTGTTTGTCACGGCTGTTTTGATGCACCCTGTCAGCTTAAACTCTCCTCCTTTGAAGGGTTGGATCGAGGTGCAAGCAAGGTGCCTATATATAGCAAGACGCGGGTCACCTGGCAGCAGCCTACGCGCCTGTTTATAGATGCCAATTCCACTGAACAGTGGCGCGGTATGGGCTTTTTTAGTGTGGTTGACAAACAAGAACAGCACGCATCTGAAGATCACTTGCGAAACTCACTGCTTTATCAGATGTTGAATTTGAAACGTCAACATCGGCTGCCGGAAACGGGTATGTTGCCCGATGATTTGGATGTGAGCCTGGATCGAAAACAGAGTTGTAGCAGACTCGATGCGTTCGATAAGTTTGCCGGCGATCACCCGATGTGGGGTATGCCTTATGCACTGCCGGGGCTATCCGATGCCGAGTACAATATTCTGATACAGTGGCTGGCGCAGGGAGCCCGGGCTGACAAGCCGATTCAACAGAGCAGTGAAATCGTAAAGCAGGTCGAGCAGTGGGAAACGTTTTTTAATGGTGGTAGCAAGAAACAACAGCTGGTGAGCCGTTATATTTATGAGCATCTGGTGCTTGCTCATATCCATTTTCGGGGTGGCCCTGATCGTGTGTTTTTCCGCTTGGTGCGTTCGCGTAGTGGGCCGGGGCAGCCTGTTGACGAGATAGCCACAGTTCGCCCGTATGATGATCCAGAAAGCCCCTTTTATTACCGCCTGCGGCTCTATAAACCCAGCGTGGTAGAGAAAAATCATATTGTGTATGAATTTTCGCCACAACGTATGCGGCGTTATCAGGAACTGTTCATGCAGCCTGATTATACAGTGGCAACATTGCCGGGATATAATAAGGGTGAGGCGACAGGTTTTTTTGATAGAAACATGGTGAAACTTAAAAAGTTGTTTGGCCTGTATGAAGAGCAATTGATTACACCATTTAAAACCTTTGCAGCCATTCCGGCCAAGCTTCGTTATGCCTTTCTGCTCGATGATGCCCGCTTCTTTATCAATGGTTTCATCAAGGGGCCCGTGTGTCGCGGGCAGAGCGCACTGAGTTCCATTGAAGATCATTTCTGGGTGTTCTTTCTGAAGCCTGAACATCCACCGGCGCCATATACTCAGCATGGCTTGGATGGTGTATTTCTCAATGATATGGATGAATATCTGCATTTGCCGACAGAGCTGGATGATACCAATCGACTGTTTACAGCCTGGATCACGTACTGGCCGGATGAACAGCGTTATATGCAGGCTAAACTGGACTACTATAAATCCAAACAAGGTAAGCAGCCGTTGTTGCCTGTGCTGCCGATCAAGAAAGCGCTGGATTACTTCATTTGGAATGGCAAAGCTGATGATGGTCGGATTAACAACAATGCGGCACTGACGGTTTTCCGACACTATGATAGTGCTTCAGTGCATTATGGCCTGCTTGGTGAAGCACCTGAAACGGCTTGGGTGATCGATTATCCGGTACTTGAGCGTCTGCACTATCTGTTGGTGGCAGGATTCAATCCGTTCGGAGTAGTAGGGCATCAGTTGGGGGCGCGCCTCTATATGGATTTCTTGCGCATCGAAGGCGAGGATAATTTCCTCTACTTCTTACCTACCAAGGCGCGCAAGACTTTATATCAATCGTGGCATGACATTGATCGCAAAACGCTGCCTGATCAACGCAAGGCGAGTAAAGCCTGGTTAAATGTCGAATCTGTCAGTGGTTTCAATACGGCCCAGCCGCAGCAGGAACTTTATGATCTGCTCAAGCATTATGTGCAATCGGTACGCCCCGATGAAGAAGATCTGAACCGCTGTGATCAGAATGACTGTTTCGCATCGGCCAGCGACAGGGCGGTGCATCGATTAGGCAACACATTGCACGGTGAAATGTTGGAGATATTTCCCGAAGTCTCTTATCTCAGGGTGGGTGGTGAAGAGGGCACGGCCTACACGTTGATCCATAATAAATCGTATCGGGAAGACACGTTTGCCAAAGAGGTGAATGATCGCAGCGAAGCGGATATGCAGCTGGATACGTTGACGGTATTGCGTGGCTTGGCCGGTTCATATCCGAACTTCTTTTTTGATGTGAAAGCTGAAGATCTTGATGGATTCGTGGATACATGCGCCGCAATTCGTAACAAAGATGATTATGAATCTATGCTGACCCGGTTTGGAATCCGACGCACAAACCCTGCCTTCTGGTCGGTTTCAGACTGGTTTCAAGATTTACATGCCAGAACCGAACCGGTTGAATCCGGTTTGTTTGATCTGAGCCGTTATAAAGATCGCTGATGTGGTCTTTGTTGCATCAGTAAAGGAGGGGAGGGAACCCTTAGCAGGCAGTTAGACCACGCGCTTTGAATTGATTGATGACGCGTTCCACCTGTTGCGGGGAGGGAGCGAGCACATCTTTCAAATGGTATGTGAAGCCTAATTCCTGCCATTTGTGTTCACCCATTTTGTGAAATGGCAATACTTCTATGCGCTCAACGCTTTTAAGCGTGGAGATAAAGTCGGCCAGTTTTTCAACATCTTCAACAGCATCGGTGTAACCGGGTACCAGTACATATCGTATCCATATTTTTTTACCCATGTCGGATAGACGGCGGGCAAAATCCAATGTGGGCTGCAGTGGTTTGGATGTCAGGGCTAAATATTTCTCAGGATCGATATGTTTAATGTCGAGCAGTACCAAATCGATATCATCAAACCATTCGTCTGCCAGTTGGCTGGCCAGAAAACCCTGGGTGTCGAGTGCGGTGTGCAGGTGATAATCATGTTTAGCAAGATAGAAAATCTCTTTCACAAAATCAGCCTGCAAGAGTGGTTCACCGCCGGATATTGTCAGGCCACCTGCAAAACGCAAAAACGAAGCAAACTCGGCGATCTCTTCGAGTACATGATCAACAGTCATGATATTACCGTTATGCATTTTGATGGTATCTGGATTATGGCAATAGAGACAGCGAAACTGACAACCGGAGACAAACACTACAAAACGCATGCCGGGACCATCGACAGCACTGCCCGATTCAAAGGAGTGTACGAAGCCTGAAAGCCGCCCCTGTTCATCCACACAGGCAGGTGCGATAAGGCCACTTGTTTTCCCTGTGTTATGCTCAGTCATTGAAATCCTTGTGTGGTGCATCGTTGCATATAGTGATCTTAAGCCAAAGGACGTTGAAGATCGTTGTTACAATATAGCGGTTTGTGTACGCCTGTTTTGATGCGCGGCATGGTAGCGTCAATAGCAGCATGTCGCCATGCACCGCAATAACGGCGGCTGGTTGCTACATGATGTGTGAGGATGCGTGACCGGCCGGCTGCCTTACCATCATGGTAAGGCAGCGTTAGGCAGAAGGTTAAAAGCTTAAGTGGAAAGTGCGGTTGATGACATCCAACTGTTGTTCGCGTGTCAACTTGATGAAGTTTACCGCATATCCTGATACGCGCAGTGTCAGTTGTGGATAGTTTTCAGGATGCTCCATGGCATCAAGTAGGGTGTCCTTATTCAGCACGTTAACATTGACGTGGAAACCGTTGGCGTTGCAAAACACATCAATACAGTTGCTCAGGTTATTGACCCGATCCGTTAATGTGTGTCCGAAGGTGTCCGGCGTACTGGTTGCGGTCCATGAGATGCCATCGAGTGCGGCGTGGTAGGGCAGCTTGGCTACCGATGCACCGGAGGCGATAAAACCTTTGGTGTCGCGGCCGTTCATCGGGTTGGCACCGGGTGCAAAGGGTTCACCTGCACGGCGACCATCCGGTGTGTTACCGGTTTTCATGCCGTAGACCACATTGGAGGTGATGGTCAATACAGACTGGGTAGGCACGCTGTCGCGGTAGGTTTTGTGTTTACGGATCTTGGCCATAAAAGTCTCTACCAGCCATACGGCGATATTGTCGGCGCGATCATCATTGTTGCCATAGGCCGGGTACTCACCTTCAATCGCGAAATCGGTGGCGATGCCTGTATCATTGCGGATCACGCGTACCTTGGCGTGTTTGATGGCAGAGAGTGAGTCGGTAGTCACTGACAGGCCGGCAATACCGCAAGCCATGGTGCGCAGAATATCGCGGTCATGCAGCGCCATTTCGATACGCTCGTAATGGTATTTATCATGCATGAAATGGATGGCATTGAGGGCTTTAATATAGGTTGTGGCCAGCCACTCCATCATGGCATCGAATTTCGCAATGACCTCATCATAGTCGAGGTATTCAGATTTGATCGGGTCAAAGCCGTCAACAACTTTAACGCCGGACTTTTCATCCACCCCACCATTGATGGCATAGAGGATAGTTTTTGCCAGGTTACAACGCGCTCCGAAGAACTGCATCTGCTTGCCAATGCGCATAGCTGATACACAGCAGGCGATAGCATAATCATCACCCCAATGTTCACGCATCAGATCATCCGACTCGTATTGGATAGCACTGGTTTCAATGGACACCTTTGAACTGAAATCCTTGAAACCTTTGGGCATGTCGTTGGACCATAGCACGGTGAGATTCGGTTCAGGAGCAGGGCCTAGATTGTAGAGCGAGTGAAGGAAACGGAAACTGCCCTTGGTGACCAGTGTACGACCATCTTCGCCCATGCCACCAATGGCTTCAGTAACCCAGACAGGGTCGCCCGAGAAGAGTAGGTCATATTCCGGTGTCCGCAGAAAACGCACGATGCGCAGTTTGATGATCAGATCATCAACCAACTCCTGTGCTGCGGACTCATCCAGGCGGCCAGCCTGCATATCGCGTTCGATATAAATATCGAGGAATGTAGAGATGCGCCCAATAGACATGGCAGCACCATTCTGTTCTTTGATGGCAGCCAGATAACCGAAGTAGAGCCATTGCACTGCTTCCTGTGCTGTGGTTGCAGCTTGGCTGATATCAAAACCGTAACTGGCAGCCATCTGCCTGAGTTCTTCCAGTGCTTTGATCTGTTCGGACAGTTCTTCGCGAGTACGCAGCACATCTTCACTGAACATGACGTTATCAAGCTCAGATTTTTCACGTTTTTTATCCGCAACCAGATAGTCGATACCATAAAGCGGGACTCGGCGATAATCACCAACGATGCGGCCACGTCCGTACGCGTCAGGCAGGCCCGTAATGATGCCGGAGCGGCGGCAGGCCAGAACGTCAGGGCTATATACATCAAATACGCCCTGGTTATGATCCTTACGGTAGCGGTTATAAGCCTCTTTTACCGATTTATCGAGTTCAAAACCGTATGCCTGCAGTCCAGCTTCAACCATGCGCAAACCGCCATTTGGTACGATGGCACGTTTCAGCGGCGCATCGGTTTGCAGGCCAACAATCAGCTCAAGCGGTTTATTGATGTAACCGGGCTTATGGGCCGTGATAGAAGTGCCGATTTCATTGGATATATCGAGCACACCCTTGAGACGTTCCTGTTCTAATAGTGTTGAAACCTCTAGCCACAATTGCTTTGTGCGATCGCTGGCAGATGCAAGGAAGCTATCGTCGCCTTTGTAGGGGGTGTAATTTTGTTGAATAAAATCACGCACATCAATGCGTTGTTGCCACTGATGACCGTTAAACCCGGACCATGCTTGTAGCTCTGAAATATTCTCTGAGAAATTCACGATAATACCTTTGTGTGTAAATGTATTTGTATTGCTTGAAACTGAAAAAAATTTTGCAATGGCATTCTCACGGTTGATCGTGGCTGGGTCAATACCTGAAATGCATTAAAAAAATAAAGAGGCATGTTATTGGCTGCCATTCCCGTTAGCAGACTGAGGTAAGTAACTCTAATTGAATGTATGTAGGCATAGAGTGTTAAGGAATTGTATTTGGCCAGCCATCCTTGGCCTGCGTGGAACCGTTGAATAAATCAGCGTTTCTTAATAAATGTGAGTAGTGATTACTTCACCGTGCGTTGTTTTCTAGCTGGCTTCATACGAATGCCGAACATCAATTTGGCTACATCTTTGAAGTGTTTGGCGTAGTGAATAGTGATACCTTCACATACACTGGCCGGTAATTCATCTACATCGACTTCATTAGCTGCCGGCAGAATAACTTCCTGAATACCAAGCCGTTTGGCTGCCAATAATTTTTCACGTTCACCACCAATCGGTAGTACATCACCGGTTAAAGTCATTTCACCGGTCATGGCGATGCGGGCAGGCACTTGATTCAATGCCAGTGATAACAGCGCTGTGGCAATAGCGATGCCTGCTGATGGGCCATCTTTGGGCACGGCTCCTTCAGGCACATGCATATGTACAAACGCTTTATCGAAATATGTAAGATCTACTTCCGTCTTGTTTTCAACAAAACGTTCCAAATTAGAAGTGATATAGGAGTATGCGATTTCAGTAGATTCCTGCATCACTTTACCCAGTTGACCGGTGATTTTCATGCCACGGCGATCACGATGGATGACGGTAGTTTCCAGTACCAGTGTGGTGCCACCCATGGCTGTCCATGCCAGACCTGTCGCTAAACCCACGCCCTGTTTGATGGCCTGTTCACGGAAACGTGCTTTACCGATGTAGTCGGCCAGATCAGAGACAGCAATGCGCACCGGTGCTTTGGCCGATCCATCTTCCAAATTACGTGCCACTTTGCGCAGGATTTTTTTCATCAAACCTTCCAGACGGCGTACACCCGGTTCACGGGCATAATCTTCCACCAGATGCTGAATCACTGTTTGGGTCAGTGACACCTCCTGCTTTGTCAGAGCGTGGGCTTCAAGTTGAGCTGGCCATAGATGTTTGCGTGCAATCTCCACTTTTTCACTGATCATATAACCGGGTAAACGAATAATCTCGGCGCGATCGAGCAGGGGGCGAGGCACTGTATCCAGTTGATTGGCGGTCAATAAAAAGAGTACCTGCGAGAGATCAAAACGCACATCCAGATAATGATCCATGAAATCAGAGTTCTGTTCCGGATCAAGTACTTCCAATAGCGCTGAGGCTGGATCACCACGGAAATCGGAGCCGATTTTATCGACTTCATCAATCATGATAACAGGGTTGGCAACGTTCACCCGCTTAAGTGCCTGCACGATTTTACCCGGCATGGCTCCTATATAGGTGCGGCGATGACCCTTGATTTCCGCTTCATCACGCATGCCTCCCACTGAAAACCGATAAAATGGACGCGATACGGCTTCAGCAATGGCTTTGCCTAATGACGTTTTACCCACACCCGGTGGGCCGACAAACAGGATGATGGAACCACCAACGGCTTTTTTTCGTGCGCCAACCGCAATAAATTCAAGAATACGATCTTTAACATCATCAAGGCCTGAATGGTGTTTGTTTAAGGCACGCGACGCTGAATTGAGATTGTAGCGTTCACGGCAGGTCTTGCCCCAGGGCAGGGAAGTCATCCAGTCGAGATAATTGCGTGTTACGCTGTATTCGGGTGACGATGTTTCCAACATCACTAACTTATTCAACTCCTCATCAAAAGCTATTTCCGCCTCTTCACTGAAGTTGAGTTTTTCGGCTTTTTTACTGAATTCATCAATCTCTTTTTCGCGCGGGTCTTCATTCATACCCAGTTCGCGTTGAATCTCCTGCAACTGTTCATGTAGGAAAAATTTGCGCTGCTGTTCACTCACACGTTCATCAATATTCTCACGAATTTTTGTCTGTACCTTGCTGACATCGAGTTCCCGATTCAGTAAGGAGAGTACTTTTTTCAGGCGGTCAAAGATGGGGTAGGTTTCCAGAATATCCTGCAAGTTTTCACGGCTAGCCGTGGTCAGACTGGCGGCAAAATCGGCCAGACGGTTCGGTTCATTGACATCGAAACGCGATGCAAATAGTCGTAGCTCTTCTTCATAGAGCGGATTGTGTTTGAGTAGCTCTTTGATGGTATTAACCACCGCCACGGTATAAGCACGTAGATCAATGTTATCTTCATAGGTGGTTTCACTGCGATATTTGGCCTGCACCCGAATTGGGTTTTTATTGGAGAGGAAACCTTCGATACTAAATCGTTGCAAACATTCGACCACCAGATGCAGGCCATGGCCTTCAATCTCTATGGCTTTAGCGATACGGGCGACTACACCGACGCTATATACATTTTCAGGCGCGTAGGGCTGATCTTCATCGCGTACCAGTACCAAACCAATATGTTGCACATGGCTATCGGCCAGATCACGAACGATTTTGCTCATCTCATCGCCTTCATAAATCAGCGGCACAACCAGACCCGGAAACAGCGGCCTGTTGGAGACAGGTAGCAGGGTTAACTCTTTTGGCAGAACTTCATCAGAACGAACCAGATGCCCCTCTTTGCTTTCAGGAGCATCTATTGTGTCATCAAGAATTTCAGTGTCGTGTTCGGTATTAGCATTCATGAGTGCTTTTTAAGGTATGTTTCATCTGATTTCAAGGCTTGTATTTGCACACTTGTGACCTCACATTTAGCAATACTAAAATACTAACGTTACCATAAAGGGGTTTTCAATGCAGTGGTTCAAAGGCATTTTTCTATTAATCGTTACCAATCTACTGATTTTTTTCACATTAGCGATCACCGGCACTATTCTTATTGATTACGTTTTACCCAATTTTGGCATCGATTTGCGCGGTTCAGTTGCCACGCATGAGTTTGCATGGGCCATGATTTTCGGGTTTGGCGGAGCATTTATCTCCTTGTTTATGTCCAAATGGTTGGCCAAGCGCGGCATGCGCATGCAGCAGGTGACCGATCCATCTACGCAGAAAGAGAAGCTTGTATTTAATACCGTGGCTGAACTGGCACAGCGTGAAGGCATCAAAATGCCGGAAGTGTGGGTCTATTGGGATGATGTGCCGAATGCCTTTGCCACCGGGCCAACACGCAATAATGCCATGGTTGCGGTATCTTCCGGTTTGGCCATGAGTCTCTCTGATGATGAACTGAGAGCCGTGGTTGCGCATGAAATGGGTCATGTTACCAATGGTGATATGATGGCAACTACCCTGTTGCAAGGATTAATGAATACCTTTGTCTATTTTATTGCCCGCATGATTTCACGCCCATTGATGGAACGTAATTACTGGATGGGTTTTGCGGTCTATATGGTTTTACAGTTTGTCCTGTCTATTCTGGCGATGATTCCCATCTGTTGGTTCTCGCGTCGACGCGAATTTCGTGCAGATGCTTATGCTGCCAAGGCAGTGGGTGCAGCATCCATGGCAGCAGCGTTAGAGAAGATTGAAACCTTGTCTCAGCGCACGCTTTCTTCTGAACATAGAGAAGAGGGCATGAGTGAGGATGCCTTGGCGACCATGAAAATTCATGGCCAGTCGAAGGGGTTTTCGCACTTGTTCTCTACGCATCCACCTACAGAAGCGCGTATCGCGGCATTGAAGAATCTGCCTAAATAGTGTCTATGTTGAAACAGCAGTAGTGTATAATCAGTTTTGTACAAGCAAGGTGCAAATACTGTTTGGCTGGCATAAGGTAACAGTTGTTGATGAGACAGGTTGATTGGCTTGGTGTCATGAAAGCGTTTCTCTTTATGTTGAAAGAATAGGAGCTGAATAATGAAAAAGGTATTGATCGGAGTAGCCGCATTGGCTGTTATCATTGTTGGAGGATTGGCATTTGTATGGTCGAATCTTGATGGTATTGTAAAAGATGCAATCCAGACCTATGGCTCAGAAGCCACCAAAACTGAGGTTCGTGTTGGAGATGTGAAACTGGAACTGGAAGCGGGTAAAGCGGCAATCTCCGGTTTGACTGTTGGTAACCCATCTGGGTTTACAGATCCCAATATCTTTTCACTTGGTAACATTGCTACGAAAATTGATGTCTCTACGATCCGTCAAAACCCGATTGTGATTGATGAGATTATTATCAGTGCAGCCGCTGTCATCTATGAAATCAATAAAGCCGGCACATCCAATGTGGATGTATTGAAACAGAATCTTGCTGGCGGCAGTGCAAAAGCAAAACCGGCAGCTGACAAAGCGGGTGGCGGTGAAGAGCTGAAAATGATTATCCGTAAACTGGTGGTTGAAGGAAGCCAGGCAAAAGTACGTATTGCGGCCCTTGGTGATGCAGAGCAGACCGTTAAGCTTCCTAGTATTCTACTTACCGATGTTGGTAAAAAGAGCGGCGGGGCGACAGCAGCAGAAGTGGCACAAATTCTCTCATCCAAACTGGTTGGTAATGTGAAGGGCGCAGTTACGTCACTGGGTGTGAATAAATACTTGGGTAAATCAGCAGACCTGTTGAAGAAAGGTGCAATGGATCAGGTCGGTAAAGTTGGTGGCTCTGCCGGTACTGCGGTTACAGATAGCCTTGGTGGCGCAGCAGGTGGTGCAGGTAACGCTGTGAAGGGTCTGTTCGGTAAGTGACAGCTCAATTTAAAACGACAGACCTGTACGACGATTACCTGGAAAAATTACAAGTAGCAGCGCCCGTCTTTCGTGATTTTGGTGGGCGCTCTTCTTTTTGTGGACAGATCGTCACCCTGAAAGCGTTTGAAGATAATACAATTAAACAGTTTTAGACATGAATTGGCATCTATGCAACGCTGCTTACCTATGTTGGCACTGCTGGATGATTTGAAAAATCAGCCTGAAACCGTCACTGATGCACGTATTGAGGAAGCGTGGCGTGTTTATCAGCAAGGATTGCAAACGAATTGTGAAGCTGCATCGGAAGCACTTATGGCGGCTCTTGCGTCAATATGTGTCCATCGACCTCAGATGTTGGATATGCTGCTTGCTGATACAATTGAGCCTTTATTCATGCTTGGTGTTGAAGACCCCGAAGCTCTCCTTGTGTGGGCTGATGCATATATTGGTCACAATGAATCCTATATGGGAAGACCCGATGAGCAGGCGCTCAAATGGATACGAGAGACCTTTCTATTATCCGGAGATGCCATTCAGTGTGTGTGGGATAGGCTGGTGGAAACGGAAAATTAACGATGCTCGGTTGGTTCGGTCAAACAAAAGATAGGCTTAACAAACGTAACCCATCAGCGATTGAACCTGATTCATAAATAATTATTGATTGGGGGGGTTGAAAGCCTGAATGCGGACTCCTATATATCAGACTCAGAGTTACATCCCCACAATTAGATTGAAGGAGAAACAAAGATGACAACAAAGGTCCGTCCTTTACATGATCGCGTAATCGTCCGCCGTTTGGATGAAGAAGAAAAATCTGCTGGTGGCATCATCATTCCTGATTCGGCGAAAGAAAAGCCAGTCCAGGGCCTGGTTATTGCAACTGGTAAAGGCAAAAGTCTTGAAAACGGCGAAGTTCGTCCGTTAGACGTGCAAGAAGGCGATACAGTGATCTTCTCAACGTATGCTGGTACTGAAATCAAATTAGACGGCGAAGACTTCCTGATGATGCGTGAAGACGACATTCTGGGTGTCATTGAATCTTAATAGATTGATGAACCATGCCGATCTGGGTGGTTAGACAAGATTCCGCGTATGTGAAAACAGCACGCAATAAATAAAATAGAAAAACTCATAAGATAAAACAGGAGATTGAAGAATGGCTAAAGACATTCAATTCGGCGAAGATGCACGCGCCAAAATGATGGTCGGCGTAAACAAACTTGCCGATGCAGTAAAAGTAACATTAGGTCCCAAAGGCCGTAATGTAGTTCTGGATAAATCATGGGGCGCACCAACCATCACTAAAGATGGTGTTTCTGTTGCTAAGGAAATCGAGCTTGAAGATAAGTTCGAAAACATGGGCGCACAGATGGTTAAAGAAGTGGCTTCTAAAACTGCGGATATCGCAGG
>JAUZQJ010000086.1 GCA_030951045.1 Mariprofundus sp. | reverse complement strand
ATCCTGCCAACACGAGGGATGCTGAAGCGCGTAAATCCGTTGCCATTACAGGTGCAGCGGAAATGCGTTCACAGCCTGTAACCAGCGCTGTATTACCGTCAAGACGTATATCGGCCCCCATGCGCGCGAGTTCCTGCACATGCATGAAACGGTTTTCAAAAATTGTCTCTTTTACTACGCTGGTACCATCTGCCAATGTCATTAAGGCCATAAACTGGGCTTGCAGATCGGTGGGGAAGCCGGGGTGGGGCAGGGTGTGGATGTCGACTGCTTTCAATCGGCCTTGCGCTTTGCAACGAATAAAATCATCACCGTATTCAACCAGACATCCGGCCTCTTTAACACGCGCCAGAAATGCTTCGAGCAGTTCCGGGCTAATGCCCGATACGGTTACATCACCACCGGTAATCAGTCCGGCAGCAAGATAGGTGGCCGCTTCAATGCGGTCTGCAATGGTAGTCATTTCACCACCATGAAGGCGATCAACACCTTCAATAATAATACGATTATTGCCATCGCCATTGATCTTGGCGCCGAGTGCACGCAGGGATTCAGCCAGATTAACGATCTCGGGTTCGCGGGCTGCATTATCTAATATAGTAATACCTTCAGCTAAAACAGCCGCCATCATCAGGTTTTCAGTACCTGTTACAGTCACCTGATCGAAAACAATGTGTGCGCCCTGTAGTTTACCATCAACCCTGGCAATGATATCACCCTGTTCGACTTCAATGGTAGCGCCCATGGCTTCCAGACCTTTGAGATGCATATCAATTGGACGTGCGCCAATGGCACAGCCACCGGGAAGACTGACTCTGGCATGTCCAAAACGGGCTAACAGTGGGCCCAGCACCAATGAAGATGCACGCATAGTTTTGACTAGCTCATAGGGTGCTTCGGATTTACTGGCATTGCGGGTGTCGACATGCAGGCAGTGTTGATCATCGTAGGCCACATCAGCGCCTTGCCACGCTAGTAGCGTCATCATGGTTGAAATGTCGCGTAAATGAGGGATTCGATGATATACCACTGGTCCATCGACCAGAATTGCGGCGGCCAGCAATGGCAGCGCTGCATTTTTTGCGCCGCTAGCTTCGATGGTGCCGGAAAGTGCTATACCGCCCTGAATAATGATTTTGTCCATGATTACCTACCGTTTAAAAGATGGCAACGCTAACGGTAGAAAGCTGGCCAAACAATGCCCGTGAATTTGTTTGGTGGGACGGCCTTATAGTGTGTTGTAATGGGTGAATATAAAGTTGACATGGCAAAGGGCAACAATTAGCAATGCACCTGTTGTCGGTATTGTCTTCCGGCTTTTCGATCTCCCCTTAGGACTTATTGTCAGCTTTAACTGTCAGCTTCCCAGCACCCAATTTGTCCATCATTGTATCGTTATTAGAATACTTGGAGTATTTTTATGTCTCAAACTACAGAACCAACACAGGATGTGGTGGCATCAAACGCAGCCGATGCTGTCGCAGAAGTGAAGCCACGTCGCCGTGGCCGGCCACCGAAATCAGCAGCTGAAAAAGCTGCGACATTAGCTGCGAAAGAAAAAGTTGCGAAAGATGCAGAATCAGATGATAAGCCTGCGGTGAAAAAACGAGCGGCAAGAAAACCTGCAAAAGCCAAGGCTTCGACGAATGAAACTGTTGAAAGCAAGGCCAAAGCTGCTGCCAAGGACGTTGGCACAGATGGTGAAAATAAAGCTAAACAAGAAGCTGTAAAAACTACTCCAACAAACGCTGTTCCTGAAACGCCAAAAGATACGTCAAATAAAGCAGCCAAAGAATCGGTCAAAGCGCCTGCCAAAGAAGCTACAGCCGAGCTTACTAAAGAGACTTCAAACGAAACAAAAACAGACAAAGCTGAATCAAAACCACGACGCAGAGTGAGACCGAAAAAGGGTGATCAGACTGACAATGTTCAGAAAGGTGGAGAAACGAGACAGCACAAAGATGGCGCTGATAATCATGCTAAAGAAGACAATCAGCATGGCTCAGAGCAGCAGCCGCGTAAAAACCGCTGGAAGAAGGGCGATCGCAATAATAACAATAATAACAACAAACAGCGTGGTCGCCGTGAAGAAGTGGAAGAAAAGATCTCTGATGAAATGCAGGGTGTTTCACTGCATCTGAAAGAAATTTCGTCCAAGACTCCAATGGAGTTGGTGGAGCTAGCCGACACCTATGGTCTTGAAAATGTGGCGGGTCTGCGTAAACAGGAACAGGTGTCAGCGATCCTGCGTGCGCATGGGTTGCGCTGCGGCACGATTTACAGTGAAGGTGTGTTGGAAATTCTGCCGGATGGTTTTGGTTTCCTGCGTTCAGCTGATGATAACTATCTTTCTGGTCCTGATGATGTGTATGTATCTTCGCATCAGATTCGCCGTTATTTCTTACGTAAGGGGGATACTGTATCCGGTGAAATCCGCCCACCGCGCCGTGGTGAAAAATACTTTGCCCTCAAGAGTGTTGAGACCAGTAATGGTGAATCACCTGAAGTGGCACGCACTAAGGTGTTGTTTGATAACCTTACGCCGTTATATCCGGATGAACGATTACATATGGAGATCGAGAATCCGACCAAGAAAGATATTACCGGTCGTATTATTGATATTGTATCCCCAATTGGTAAAGGTCAGCGCGCACTGCTGGTAGCGCCGCCTCGTACTGGTAAAACAGTCATGATGCAGTCCATTGCGCATTCGATTGAAGCCAATCACCCTGAAGCTGTGCTGATGGTGTTGCTGATTGATGAACGTCCGGAAGAAGTGACCGATATGAAACGTTCTGTGAGAGGGGAAGTGATCTCATCCACCTTTGATGAACCTGCCCAGCGTCATGTCCAGGTCTCTGAAATGGTGATTGAGAAAGCCAAACGCCTGGTTGAACATGGTAAAGATGTAATCATTCTGCTGGATTCCATTACCCGTTTGGCACGTGCGTATAACACGGTTGTTCCATCCTCAGGCAAGATTCTAACCGGTGGTGTGGATGCGAATGCCCTGCACAGGCCAAAACGTTTCTTTGGTGCGGCGCGAAATATTGAAGATGGCGGTTCATTGACCATTATTGCTACTGCGCTGGTGGATACCGGTTCGAAGATGGATGAAGTGATTTTCGAAGAGTTTAAAGGTACCGGTAATATGGAGATCAGGCTGGATCGCAAACTTACAGATAAACGTGTGTTCCCATCGATTGATATTGCGCCATCAGGTACGCGTAAAGAGGAGTTGCTTACGCCTCGTGATGATCTGCAGAAGGTATGGATTTTGAGAAAGATCCTCTCGCCGATGCATGCTGTTGATGCAATGGAGTTCTTAATCGATAAATTGACTCCAACCAAAAATAACGCTGAGTTCTTTGAGCGTATGAATCAGTAGAATTACTGAAAACAGTAGAAAAGGCCGGGCTTATAGCTCGGCCTTTTTTTGCGATGAAATCACTGTTCTTCTATGGGATGAGCAGAATCTTGATATGAATGACTGCTTTCGGCGGCGTTAGCAGTCATTCGCATGTGCAAAGCGGAATTTACAAAGCAGGCACTCTGCAAGTAGAGGGATACAAGCCTTGGGTTATACGCCCAGAGAATCCGGCAGATGGTGGAAGTGGGGAATATGATAGTCCCAAGTACCTGCATCTTCATGACTGATCCAGACTGTTTTACAGCCCAGCTCTTTGGCCGCCTGTAAATTGTCCGCCATATCATCTACCACCAGCGTTCGTGCCGGTGTTGCGCCTTCCTGCTCAATGAGCATGGACAGCGTCTTTTTGCACGGTTTGGGTAGGTAGTTATTAAAACGAATATCATAGATGGCGGAAAAATGGTGCGCGATGCCAAGCACATCGAGAATACGCTCAGCATGCTCAAGAATACCGTTGGTATGGATCACTTTGCGCCCGGGCAGTCTCGCTAAGGCATCATTAAGTTGATCATCGGGTTTGAGTATCTCATGGGCATCAATATCGTGCACATCGTGCAAAAATGCTTCGGCCTCCATGCCGTGATGTAACATCATACCTCTGAGGGTGGTTCCGTACGCTTTCCAATACTTCACCCGCAAGCGATCGGCTTCTTTGGGATCTACATCCAGTTCTTTAGCTACAAAGGCGGTCATGCGTTTGTCCATGCGTGCAAACACACCGGAGTCAGCTGCATAGAGGGTGTTGTCGAGATCAATCACGGCTAAATCAAATGGCATGAGCGCATACTACTGATAACTGCATCAAAAATACTATGGCTGGGCTGGGAAACAGTGCTCTTAGCATGATATGACTTTACTATATGCGCGTATTACCCCACAGATTGAAGGCTTGATTGTGTTCAACGATTCATGATGATGTATTGTGTATGGGAGAAGGTATGACAGATATATGCCCGATAGTTGTGGATGTGAAAGCTGAATATGCTGATGAACACTCTCAGCCTGAGCAGAATCGTTTTGTATTTATCTATGATATTCAAATTCGCAATATTGGTGATCAGGCTGCGCAATTGCTCACCCGTCATTGGGTGATTACCGATGGCAATGGTTTGATTGAAGAGGTGATGGGCGATGGTGTAATTGGTGAACAGCCGGTAATTTCTCCAGGGGCAGAGCATTGTTATAACAGCTTCTGCGTATTGGAAACGCCGGTGGGTTATATGCAGGGCAGTTATCAAATGCTTTCTGAAGATGGAGAAACCTTTGATGCGCCTGTGCCGGCCTTTACACTGGCAGTTCCGGGAGCATTGAATTGAACAGGGTGCAACAACTGCAGTGAAGTATCCTATTTTATATAGTTTTCGACGATGCCCCTATGCCATGCGGGCGCGCATGGCTTTGTATCATGCTGGTATTCAATGTGAATTGCGCGAAATAGCACTCAAAGATAAACCGGCCGCGATGTTGGAAATATCTCCAAAAGCCACGGTGCCGGTGTTGCAACTGACGGACGGTAGTGTGATTGATGAGAGTCTGGAGATTATGGATTGGGCGTTGTCTGAAGATGATGCATGGCGGCATGCAGCGAGTGATCAGGGTAAGGATGCGATGTTTGATCTGATCCATGACAATGATGTTGATTTTAAAATGCATTTGGATCGCTATAAATATCCGCAACGTTTTGTGGATCGTGGTGATAGTAAAGATGTGCATGATGAGCATCATTTTCATGCTGCTTGTGACTTTCTTGCTCAGCTTGAAGACAGACTAAAAAGAACAGCTTATCTGTTTGGGGATAGACCTTGTATGGCAGATGTCGCCATTTTTCCCTTTGTGCGTCAATTTTCTGCCGTGGATAGATTGCGATTTAATCGCTTAAGCTTCATCCATGTACAGGACTGGTTAAACCATTGGCTGGCAGACCAATCTTTTCAACATATCATGGTGAAATATAAACTCTGGCTTTCGGATGATAAAATGCATTACCTTTATTAATTAATTGGATGCAATATTCACGCGTGTAGCTATTTGGACATTCATAGTAGTTTGAATAGTGCGTTATGAATTGACAGGTTTTTTTATAGTGGGGTATATAATCCTCTTTACGAGTATGGGTTAAGAGGAGCATCATCCGCGATATGTCTAAAATGTTTGCGACTGGCTGGAAAGAGATTACGAATGTTGACAAACTTGACGCACTGCTCGGCTGGGCAGGGGCCATGGTGACGAGCTTTTTTGCACTTATCTTTGCCGATATGAATCATGTTTCCTATGCAGGGCTGATCTTCATTGGCTTGACTGCATCAGTGTTCAGTACCTGCTGCATAGTGCTCTTCTTAGGATGGCGCAAAGAGAGAGAGGATGCTGCTTCTATGCCACATATGGCGAGAGGAGCGCAACAGGCGGCACAGTTTTCAATCGATGAGACTCACAAAGGTGATTATATTCAGATTCCCCTTATTGATATGAGGGAAAAAGCCATCAAGGTGGGCTGGGACTTTTCTGAGGGCAGTGAGCAGAGCATGGAATTTGCATTTGCAATCAGTCAGGCAGCACTGGAATTTGAAATTAAATTCTGGGGCCGCAGGAATATGTTTGATTTAGAAGAAGATAATAGAACTGCTGAGCTTGTGCCTATTGCAACAAGTCACTGGATTAATTTCAGTATTGATCCGGTTAGATTCGTATATTCAACGGATAATTTTTATACTCGCACGTTTGAATTTCCGAACATGGAAGAGAAAGGTTTCTTTGATCTGTATGTCGATTACGATCAGGCCATGCAGTGGTTAACGACGATGACGAATGAATTCAAAAACAAAGATTTGAAACAGTCGGGTCCCCAGACAGAAAGTTAAAACCTCCAAAGCTTGATTTTTAATGGATTGGCAAGTGAGTGTTCTTGAATAGGAATACAGAAAGCAGAGCTTAAAGATCGTTTTTAAAACAATAAACCTGCCAGCACTGGGGAGGGGGGGCGTGGCTGGCAGGTTCTTTGAAATTCCTCTGCTCATTGCACTGGCGTTGTGACCTATATGAACTGAACCCTTACGAAAAGGTGGGCATCGCAACCGTGGTATTTGGTTTCCCAGTGCAGGGAATCGCACAACCAGAGTCTATAAATTCCCGATCAGTATTCATCGGCCCAGACATACAAGTCACAATGCCAGTGCAACGAGCATTGTAATAAATATAAAGCATACATGATGCCAAGATGGTATTTGTTACATAGCAAGGGTTTTATGTATCACAGCATGATGTATTCGCGGCAAAAATGACTCTGTGCGTCAAAACAACGGTACTTTTTTCTGATGCATCTACTTATATGGGTCTAGATAGCAATGATATGTCGATGTCTAAAGTCATGATGCTCAAGATGATGCAGAAACACTCTCTCTAACATATCCAAAGAACCATTCATTAGACTCAAATCTTAGATAGATTCATCCGTCCGTCTCTTCCTGACCATCGTTGAGCCGTATTTTGCGCTGTTTGGTTTTTGTTGGTGCAATGCGACTGGCGTTTTTTGCCTTGCGCCGTTTTGCTACATAGGCACTTTGTTTTTTATGATGGCGGGACTCTTTCTGGATTTTCAGATAATTTTTATAGTGATCACGATTAAGTGTGTTACTGGCCAGAGCCGCCTGAATAGCACAATCCGGTTCATTTTCATGGCTACAATTGGAAAAACGACAGTGTTGTGCCAGTTCAACAATATCTTCAAAACTGCTTTCGATACCATCTTTGACTTCAGCAACAGCCAGTTCACGCATGCCTGGCATATCCACCACCATGCCACCCTGTTTGAGCATGATCAAATGACGGCGTACGGTGGTGTGGCGGCCTTGTCCTGATGCACTTACTTCTTGCGTTTCAAAGGCGTCTTCACCCATAAGCTGATTCATCAGGGTGCTTTTACCTACACCGGAAGAACCAAGCAGACAGTAAGTCTTTTTTGCGACGATCTGCTGACGAAGCTCATCCAGACCGGCACCGGTTTGACTGCTGATGGCCAGGATTTTAATCCGGATACCTGCAGTATGAATATCATCCATTAAGGTTTGCAAGGCTTCAGGTGTGATGAGATCGGTTTTGGTAAACAGCAGTACAGGTTCGATATGCGCTTCATGAATCATGACCAGGAAGCGTTCGAGTTTGGCTACATGAAAATCGTAATGGCATGACATGACAATGAACGCAATATCAATATTGCATGCCAGCATTTGAAACTCTTCATCATAACCAACTGTTTTACGTTTGAGTAGAGTCTTTCTCGGCAAGATGCTATCGATGCTGGCGAATTGATTGCTGTGATCATGATCAGGGGCATGATGATTTAAACATACCCAGTCACCTACACAGGGGAATTTACCGGCCGATTCAGCTTCATAAAAAAACTTGCCAAGCAGCTCGGCAGAAAGCTCACTATGACCATCATGCACCAGAATGCGGCCACGATCGATCGCAACCACACGAGCCAAGCTTTGCTGTGGACCACACTGCTCACGTACATGATCTTTAAACCAACTATCTAAGCCAAGCTCACTTAATTCCATTGTCAATGCATACCTCTTGTTGTGAACTCTAATGACTATGCAGTTTTAGGAAAGCAGGCTTATAGGTTGATGGGTTCTCATCACGTTAATTTTTTATATAACGCTTACTATTTATACTGGTTCGTAATTGCGCAGAACCAGAAAAAGGTGAAAGGCTACAATACGGAGATGCATCTGATCACTATAGCGTGGTTGATGCACATACAAATAAATATGTTAAAAATATAAGGATTTACTCTGAGAAGCGTTGCGCTCTCTGCGGTTGATACTTGCGTGTGATTATTCAGATGTTGGTAGCGCGCTAAAGCACTTGATCAAGATGAAGATCTGTTGCTCTGAGAAGAGTGAATTGCTTGTGGAATAAGGGTTTTTTTGTTTGTACACAAAAGCTGTGCATAACTTTGTGGATAGAATTTTAAAAAGGGGCTTTTTCCAGTATGTGTGACATACAACAGTAGTATTGCCTAATAATTAGGCTTTAAAAAAAGTCCTTTAAAAACAAGCTTTTATAAATGTCGACATGTAATATTATTGATGTGCCATATGCAGGGGACGTTTTTTATGACAGCAAAACGCTTCTGGTGGATAAGATTTAGTGAAAAAACCTATAAGCCAACAGTTTAGGGTAAATAAGTATGTTTTATCGCGGATGAAAATGCAAAGTAGTGTGGCTGTTTAAAGCAATGAAAATCAGGTCGATAGAGCGTGTAAAAGATGCCGTTATCTGATACAGCGCATCTAATACCTTTGCGCTACGCATATTTAAGTCAATTCACCTGCGATTTTAGCACGCAATCAGTCAATTTATTGGCTATAATAGTAAATAGCGAGGGCATGAAAAAGCGTTCGCCATACTATAAAATATAGGGAGTTTGTTATGAATATAAGATATTTTCTTCTATCATTAAGTATTGCGTTGTTTATGGCTATTGGTGCAGCCAATGCCGATGGTCGCATTGACGTGAATACGGCAACGATAACGCAGTTACAGTCAGTGTCTGGGATTGGCCCTAAAACTGCGGCAGCGATTGTTGATTATCGCAATACACATGGGCTATTTAGTGCTATTGAAGGATTGAAAAATGTGAAAGGTATTGGCGATAAGAAGCTGGAAGCAATTAAGAGTGATGTGGAAGTAAATCATATCAGCGAATAGATACAGCGAGCTGTTCTGGTCAGGCGTGTAGGATTCATGTCGGCTTGTTCATAAGCATTATGCCATTGCCAAAATAGGTTAAATTACATTTTCAGGCTTTATCAAATATGTCTGCCAAATGATCTGATCCGGACAGCCCTTCAGAAGTTTTTTTAAGCCCTATGCGGGTTAGCAAGTCGTTATCAATCATCTGATCACTACCAAATGTATCGGCTACCACTTCAGTGGCACCAGCTTGATAAAATTGATAGAGATGAAGTTCTTTTCGGGTTCTGACAATAATAGGTAATTCAGCATCAACAGAACGCACGCGAGAGATGATTTTCATGGCCGTGTTAAAATCAATCATGCTGATCACCAGGGCGGATGCACGGTGTAAACCGCAGGCATGCAATAGCTCCAGGCTGCAGGCATCTCCATAAGAAACTGATTTATTGCCCGCCATTCCATTCTTTACACGTACAGAATCCAGATCAATAGCCATGCATGGAATATGATGCTCGGATAAATAATTTACGCTGTGCTGCCCTATGCGTCCATAACCACAGATAATCACATGCTGATTGAGTTGGCATGCATTGCTTATTATCTCTGATTTGATCTCCTGCCGACTTCGTTGTACCTGTTTGGGAATTAATAGCGTGGTTATTTTAGCATTATAACGAATAATGATAGGAGCTAGAACCATGCTGAATAGCATGGTGGCCAGTAAAATCTGTCCTTCTATAGGGCTTAAAATGTTACCTTCCATTGCCAGGATAAGGATCGCAAAACCAAATTCACCACCGTGGGCCAGAATGAGACCTGTACGCATGGATACAGCACTGTTCCATCCAGCTAATAGGCAAAATACTGCTACCAGAAGAAATTTAATGAGTATCAATGCAAGCAGCATGAGTAACACTGTTGACCAGATTTCTGGCAGTACTGGTACTTCCAACATCATGCCTATGGTGACAAAGAAGAGGCCGAGCAATACATCTCTGAAAGGACGTATATCAGATGCAACTTGGTGTTTGAATTCCGTTTCACTCAGCATCATGCCAGCAAGGAAAGCTCCCAAAGCAAAGGTCAATCCAATCTGATTGGTGAGCCATGCAGAACAGAGAACAAGTAATAAAACGGTGAGTGTAAACAGTTCAGCCGAGCGAAAACGTGCGACGGCCTGAAACAAGGGGCTAAGTACCCAGTGCCCAAATGCGAAGATAAGCATGATCACCAACACACCTTGACCAAGAGCAGTGAGAATAATATGGCTAGAAGCCTCAACGCTGTTTCCACTTAACATGGAAACCAGAATCAGGAATGGTACGACCATCAGATCCTGAAATAGCAGAATACCAACACTGTTGCGACCATGACGCGTATGCAGTTCTACCTGATCGGCCAGTTGCTTGGTGACCAATGCGGTGGAAGACATGGCTACTACAGCACCGATAACCAGAGCGCTCTCCAACGGTAGACCCAGGAATATAGCGGCAGTTGTTGTTAGCGCGGCAGTTAATAGGACTTGAGCACTGCCAAGCCCCAATACGGAGGCTTTCATGCGTGTCAGTACTGTGGCTGAAAATTCCAGGCCAATGGTGAATAGTAGAAAAACGACACCGAATTCGGCAAAGGTTCTGATATGTTCGACATCAGATACTAAGCCCAGTGTATATGGCCCGACCAGTACACCAACAGTTAGATAAGCAACCAGAGGAGGCAGTCCTATACGCAGCACGAGAAAGACGACAGCAACCGTTGCAGTCAGGATAACCAATGTGTCATTCAGGTAGCTGTATTCCATCAGGCCTCCATAGTGTTTTAGCGTATGGTAAAAAGTAAAAAATCGCAAGATATCAGTGTTGTTTCGGGTTGCTATAGTGTGATTGAGGGTTACTGATTGTTCGCGCAGGATATGCATACATTGAGTTTTATTGAATCTGGTCAGAGACAAGAAAATACTTATAGTATGGCTGCAGGCGAGTGGGATTACAGCGATTTTGTTGTACGCTTGAACAGCAATATGCTGTTCTTTGAGAGGGGGTGTTATAATGAATGATCAAAAGGATTTTTCTCATTATAAAAATGTAGCAGAAGCGTTTGAAAACAATAATGAGACGGATGATCCATTACTCTATGCCTCCAGAGACAAAGATATTGATCATATGGGTATGGCACATCTGGACCCTGAAGCTCACAAGGCGATCCCTGAAGCAGAAGGGAGCCTCTCTCACCTTGAGGCTGATGGAGCTATTGAAGGAGAGATGGCTGCTGAAATTGATCAATTGGCAGATATGATCCCATTTAATGTTGAAGATGACATGTCTGACTATAAACCTAGTAGAAGCCATGGCATGGAAGAGTCCGAGTCGTGTGAAGATACATTTGATGAGCAGCTTGTTGTCGCTGAAGAAGAGGGTGGGCTTGGTAAAATCATCATCGCTTCTGTTCTGGCAATTGCAGCTGTGATTTGGTTTGTCTGGCCCTCTTCAGAAGAAGCTGTGCTTGAAAATAGTGGGCAGACAGTGATTGAAGGCCAACAGAATAGCCTTGCCGCTGATAGCGTGCTGCCGCAAGCTCAGTGAGCTGCTCATCTTCTACAAGATGTTGTCGGGTCTAAACACTTTTAGCCGTTCTTTCTGTACTTCTCTCTTACTCATGCCCCGTTTGTGATGCGTGCAGTGTGAAAGTGCAGTGATCATTACTATTGGCCTGATCATTGCTCAATGTAGGTAATCTTCTCTCACTGGAGCAGTCCATGCATCTTACCACCTCGATCTACCTTAAATATATAATGACCACTCTCATAGTCTTGATCTTATCCGGGTGTGGCACATTGCAAACGATCTATGACGATGCTCCGACGCTTTTCGAAACGTCGAAAAAAGCTGAAGTGAATCCGTTGCTGCAAAAATTAAGAGCCCTGGATCTGGCTAATGATAGAGAAGCAGCGCGGAATACATTTATGAAAGATATGATCACATCCTCAGATCGACTATGTGATAAACAGAAACAGCAAATACTTCATGATAGCCAACAATGGAACATGGACAGTGAAAAAGGTGACAGGCAGTTTGAAGATATGTTGAAAGAAGCAATTCATTTGCGGCAATACGATCATACTAATCCGAGTATGAGCTTGTTATCTAAAAGTGAATTGGTAACGCCAGAACGAGCCATGGCTACAATCATTATCAAAAACATTGAAGACACACGAAAATTAGCGCGTATTCAGATGAAATCACGTATGGAAGAGGCTATTAGGCAATATTCGGTGAAGCAGGGCTTGCTGGATTTACAAGCTTATCATAACAGTTGTTCGATTCATTTTGCAGCGGGATCTATGGCTCTTGCCAGTACGGTGAAAATGACACCGGCAGAAAGAAATGCATCGATTGAAGACTTGATGCAGTTGCGTCAGAAGTTAATGGATGAAGGTTTGAATGCGCGTGCTGTAGAACAAAAAATTGATGCACTTATTCTCGATCATTAAAACCTGCTCCATGCTCAAGATAGCACTGCATGCTAAACTGTAACTACAATACTTCTGCTGCGACCGATGCGTACGTACACGCTTGTTTGGTCTGTCTGTGGCGACCATTCTTATGGCTGAGTTAAAATAACAGATGAAGGAGTTACGATGCAGTATGATGTTATAGATACGATTATTGTTCCAGATGACCGTCTGGAGTTGCTTTCCAAGCTTGAGGTGGAGCAGTTACTCAATAGCAGCTCAGGAGGGCTCTATCATGTATTCAGAAGCTGCTCGCTGGCTGTACTTAATTGTGATGCGGATTTGGATGATGGGCGTATCCTGCTGGAGCGTTACAAAGACTTTGAAATTTATGTGCGTCAGGTCGAACGCGGCATCAAACTAGAGCTGATCAATGCCCCTGCTAGTGCCTTTGTGGATGGGGTGATGATTAAAGGTATCCATGAGCACTTGTTTTCGGTGCTCAGGGATATTGTATTTACCCATGATGAAGTGCTTAATAATCCTAGTATAGATCTGAATAGTTCAGAGGGTATTACCAATGCTGTATTTTATATTTTGCGTAATGCCAGGGTGCTTGAGCTTGTCCGTGATCCTAGTCTGGTAGTGTGTTGGGGTGGTCATGCGATCAGTCGCAATGAATATGATTATACCAAGTTTGTCGGTTATGAGATGGGGCTGCGCGGGCTGGATGTATGTACCGGCTGCGGACCGGGTGCGATGAAGGGGCCGATGAAAGGGGCGACTATTGGCCATGCCAAACAGCGTATTCACGATGGTCTTTATTTGGGTATTACTGAGCCGGGTATTATTGCGGCTGAGGCACCCAATCCTATTGTAAATAATTTAACTATTTTTCCGGATATTGAAAAACGGCTGGAGGCTTTTGTGAGAGCTGGTCACGGGATTGTTGTCTTTGCAGGCGGGGTTGGAACGGCTGAAGAGATACTTTATCTATTGGGTATTCTGCTGCATCCAAAGAACAGGAATATACCATTTCCGCTCATCTTGACCGGGCCAGAATCGGCCAGAGATTATTTCAAACAAATTGATGCTTTTATCGCAGTAACGCTGGGAGAAGAAGCGCAACAGCGTTATCAGATAATCATAGATGATCCAACGCTGGTGGCGCAATGCATGCGGACGGGGATTGATCAGGTGCGTGAGTACAGGAAATCCATCGGCGATGCCTATTATTTCAACTGGAGCTTGATGATTGATCATGTCTTTCAGGAACCGTTTGCACCGACGCATGAGAATGTACGCGCGCTGGCATTGCATAAAGATCAGCCGGGCTATCTGTTAGCGGCAAATCTGCGTCGTGTGTTTTCTGCTCTGGTTGCCGGTAATGTGAAAGACGAAGGTATTCGGGCGATTGAACAGTATGGCGATTTTGAGATATGCGGTGAATCCAGCATCATGGATACCGTTGATAAACTACTCAATGCGTTTGTGGCACAGGGTCGTATGAAGATGACGAACGATAATTACCGTCCGTGTTATAAAATCATTTAATGGCTTGTTTGATTCGAGGCTAAGTTAAAAATTCACCACCAGCGTAATGGCTGTCTCTAGATCCGTGCTTTTGATCGGAGCAACTACCTTGCTGTTATGCTCGACTTTAAATGATATTTTACTTGATAGGTGTGAGTTTAGTGCATGCTGAAGTGCAGTCACTGATTCAGTTGCCCAGCCACTTTTGCCACCTTCTGTGGATAGATCCTGTGTGAAAGTAGCAGAATCACTGATTTTCCATTTTAGTGCTGTGGCTGAACGCATAATTAATTCGTTCTTTTTGGTGAGATTAGTGAAATGGCTTTGTCTTAAGCCGCCACCAAGTTCTATTTTCCACTGTAACAGATCATTTTTAATGAGGTCACGACCATAACCCATGGTTTCACTGAAACGGCGTTTGAAACCTGCAAATCGATCACTCTCGAAACCTAAACGAAGAAATAGATAATCACGTTCAGTAATTTTCCAGTCTTCCTGAAAGCTGGCTTTATAGGTTTCAGCCGTGGTCTGATTATTGTCCGAGGAGTTGTTGGCGCTGCCTGTGACGGTATCGCGCAGGTATTTACCATCATGCACTGTTTTGAGTTTGGAATTCACGGTTAATGTTTTGGTGTTTCCTGAGGTTAAAACAGCACCAAGCTCAATATTGTTTTTCCAATTGCTGGCTTCTTCTTCGGCATATGCAAGCGGTGATGCAATAATCAAAAGGGGGAGTAGGACTATCCATGACTTTTTCATGGCGCGCACACTAGGGCGGCAATCATGAATCTCCAGCGAAAAATATACGCCGTTACTGAAATGGCTGGTTAAAACAGTTGTTTCCAATGTAGCGTATTCTGTTTCAGATCAACTTTTGATACTGCTCGATTGTTTTCATGGAGGTATTGTAATGATAGGCAATCTGTTCATTGCTATATCGGTGTTTGCTTCCTACAGGGCAGGCAAGGCGTGAAATGCACTGCGATTTACAGCGTGAGTCATGTTGTAGTCGATAGTCCATGCATTGTTGCAGTGATAAATTACCCGATAGCATGGCGTTTGCCGGACAGGCGGGGATGCATGGCTTGTCGGCACAACTTTGACAAGGTGATGCACCGTTCATGGTCGTTGTTGGTGTTAATGCCGTATCGGCCAGTGCAATAACGCGATAGGCAAACCACGGTCCATATTCGGTGTTGATACCGATACGAAATGGAGAGTCATGATGCCAGCCGGCCAGTTTTCCCAAGGTCTGAAGTGGCATGTTTTGAACCGGGTCCGGATATAACAGACAGTAATTGCAATCTGCATGCTCTTGATTGAAGTAGCTTTGCACGGCATGAACTGAGAAACTATCGATGGGATCGCTTTGACTTGCATCCGGCGACTGATGTAGTGCTTGCCACATATCTTTTCCACCATGGCCAAACACCAGTAGCTGTTTGTAGTGCTTTAATGTTGCTGAATCCAATGGAATGTGTTGGGTGGTCTCAGCAGGTAGCTTATCTAAATCAAATACCGCCAGCATATTTAAACCAGCATGTAATAATAGGGCACTTTCAACTTGATTCACTGGCATCTCCCAAACGTTTAAGGTGAATGCTAATAGCAAACGACTGAATGTCTGCTTTCGCCCTAAGCTGGGTGAAAATAATAGCTATTTTCAAAGGTGATGATAAAACCTCACATTATCCGACAATTACTGCCATATGGGTTTCATTCTATAAATATTAACCCAATAGCGTGCGGGTTTGGGGTTAATGTTCCGTCAATCTGAAATGTTTAGCCTTTTCGCATGGCAAAGATGAATCTCGGTCGGCCGCAAATATCAAAATATAAAAGGGCTGTTCATACCAGGATATTGCAATGCGCATGCTCAAAGTAGAAGCGCAATACATTTAGGAGCGTGGCCTCTAGTTCCATTTATACATGTTGTTTGTTTACGCAGCTTATATAAGCACTAATGTGTGGAACATATTGAGATATCGGTCGTGGTAGTGATGAAACGAGAGGGAACATCGCCCTATTGTTTGTTGGTAACATTTAGGCATGAACTTGCATGGAAATAGCCTTCATTTTTGGTGCGCTAAATTGTGCTTTTAATGATCTGTACAGGTGCAAGGTTCTGCACACAGGGTGAAACTGCTACACTGCCGCAAAATTAATGGCGCGTTAGTATGGGGCACTGCCTGATGTTAATGACTGAATAAATATAAGATAAAAAAGGATATGGCATGAACGAACAGGAAATGATGGCAATGTATGAAGATGCAGGAGCACTATTGAATGGGCATTTCATTCTTTCCAGTGGTAGGCATTCAGCGCGTTATCTACAGTCTGCGCTTGTATTGATGGATATCGGTAATGCAACAGCTCTGGCTGCTGAGCTAATCAGTAAGGTGGATAGCGATGCGATTGATATGGTGGTTGCGCCTGCCATTGGTGGTTTGGTGATTGGGCAGGAAGTAGCGCGCCTGATGAATAAGCCGTTTATTTTCACCGAACGTAAAGAGGGTGAAATGCAGTTGCGTCGTGGTTTTACTATTCCAACAGGCACCAAGTTACTGGTGGTGGAAGATGTGATTACGACAGGGGGCTCTGTGTGTGAATGCATAGCTGTTGTGCGTGAGCATGGTGGTGAACCGGTGCAAATTGTGGCCGTAGTTGATCGTGCGCCGGGTGTGGTTGGGCGTTTTGATGTGCCTTATGCCACGGCGTTGGAACTGGATGTGGAAACATATCCGGCTGATGCGTGCCCGATCTGTACAGAAGGTGTGCTTGAGGCCGTTAAGCCGGGAAGTCGTACCGTTAAATAACTTCCACTCACTGGTCGTTATAATTTTTAGAGGTTTATCTGTTGTGATGGAAACCACAGCTTTTAGTGGTGTTTTCATGATGGTTGTGTACGTGTTGAAAAGGAGCTTTGATGTCTGATCCAGTGTTACGTTGTTTCCCGTTTGGGGGCGTAGGCGAATTTGGTAAAAATATGATGGTGTACGCCATTGATGATGATGCGGTGATTGTAGATTGCGGCATGGGTTTTCCTGAGCCGGGTCAGCATGGTATTGATGTAGTCGTACCGGATATTTCAGCCCTCGATGAGCTTGGTTTGCATATCCACGCTCTGTTGTTAACACATGGTCATGAAGATCATATTGGTGGTTTGCCGCATCTGCTGCCTAAGCTGAATCTGCCTGTTTATGGTACAGAGGTAACGCTTGCGCTGGTCAAAAATAAAATGGTAGAGCGCGGCTTTAAAGCTGATTTAAGGGCGCTGCCAGATAATGGGGAGAGTGTGAAGGTCGGGCCCTTCAAGGTTGAAGGTGTACCGGTAACCCACTCCATTATGGATGCGGTTTCTGTTGCTATTCATACAAAACTCGGTGTAATTATTCATACCGGTGATTTTAAATTCGATCCATCGCCGATTGATGGGCGTCATTCAGATATTCATCGTTTCTCTCAGCTTGGTGATCAAGGGGTGGTATTGCTTGCATCTGACTCCACCAATGCAACGCGGGCTGGTAGTGGGCCATCTGAATCGGTGGTAGGGCCTGCTATGCGCAGTGCCGTGAGTCAGGTTAAGGGTAAGGTCATTGTCACTACATTTGCTTCGAATATGTTGCGTATTCAACAGGTGATTGATGCTGCCGTTACATGTGGTCGCAAGGTGGCCGTTGCAGGGCGTAGTTTGGAAAAGAATTTGGATATCACGCGCACGCTTGATCGCCTTAAAGTGCCTTCGGGTGTGTTGGTGGATATCAAGCAGATCGGCAATATTCCTGATGCTGAGTTGTTAATTATTGCGACGGGATCACAGGGTGAATCCCGTGCTGCACTGGCGCGTTTGGCACATGACCGTTTTAAAGGTGTGAGCATTGGGCCGGGTGATGTGGTGATTTTTTCATCAAGTAATATTCCGGGTAACGAACGTGTGATTGCAGGTTTGTATAATCATATTTATCGCCGTGGTGCCCGCGTGATGCATGCTGGTCAGGCACCACTACACGTTTCGGGTCATGCCCATGTGCATGAATTGAAGATGATGATGCAGCTGACGCGGCCGAAATTTTTCTACCCCGTTCACGGTGAATATAGAAACTTGATGGAACATCGGGATTTAGCTCTCTCCGTTGGTATTGCTCTGGATCATACGATTATGGCTGAAAATGGGCATTCTGTTGAAGTGGATAAGGACGGTGTGAGGCATGGGGCTGAATTCCATGCTGGTGCGGTATTTGTTGATGGCGAAATTCGTGATGAAGTGGATGGTATCGTGCTGCGTGATCGCAGGGTATTGGCTGACGACGGTATGATTTCAGCTACAGTGTTGATCTCTCAGCATGAGGGAACGCTGTTGGGTGAACCTGAGTTGGTGGCGCGTGGCGTGTTGCATCAGGATGTGAGTGAAGAGGTGTTGACTAATGCCGCTGCCGCTTTGCAACAGTTTTTATCACAAGTGGATCAAGAGTTGTTGGCCGATATTGATTTGACCAAGGAAGAAGTCCGTTTGTTTGTACGGCGTTGGTGTAAAAAACATCTCGGGCGCAGGCCTATGGTTCTACCTGTGGTGTTGGCAATTTAGGATTTGATGATATGGATACTCGAATGATTGTGCGCGAATCATTGGCGCTATTTCTTGGTGGTGTAGCAGTTGTGCTGGTGTTGGCTATGGTAAGCTGTTCTGCGGATGACCCATCATTAAATCATGAGACGTCGAATGTCGCCATGAACCTGATTGGTATTGTTGGCGCCTATGTGTCTGATTTTCTCTATCAGATATTTGGTTATACGGCTTGGTTATGGATTGCACTGACGGGTAGTGTGGCTATTCGCATCGCTTGGGGTAAAACACCGTATTTGGGTAGCTGGACATCATTTTTCTGGTTGCCGTTGATGCTGGCTATTGCTGCGATGTTACATGCGCATGTGCCGAATGGTTCTACTGCTGATGTGTTGGCGCTGCCTGCTAGTGCTGGCGGAGCACTTGGTTTAATGCTGGATGAAGCTTTATTGGTGCCACTTGGTGCGATCGGACGTGATTTGCTATTAGTGAGTTTAATACTTAGTAGCCTGGTTGCTGCATCACGATGGTCGTTGTTTACGCTGATATTGAAATTATATGGTTATACAATATTGGCATTTACACGTTTGCAGTCTTTGATCAGTCAACATGTATCGAAAGCCTCGGATCGAAAGGATCGCATTGAAGCGCGGGAAACGCGTAAAGTTACGCGCAAGAAAATGCCGGTACATATTGCTGATTCCGTTGCGGAAGTGGCTTCGGCTGCCAAGGTGACAGTATCGAAGCGAGCTAAGCAGGAACAACAGGTAGAATTGGCATTTAATGAGCCGGCTGAATCAGGTTTTAAATTACCATCGTTGAATATTTTTGATAGTGTGAACGATACGCTGAAAGAGCATGACCCTGAATCGTTGCAGGCTGTTGCACGGATGCTGGAGAAAAAACTGCTTGATTACAGGGTTGAAGGAAAAGTGCTGGCTGTGCAGCCCGGTCCTGTGGTCACACAGTTTGAGTTGGAGCCTGCTCCGGGTACGAAAGTGAATCGAATTGTAGCGTTGCAGGATGATTTGGCGCGTTCAATGGCTGCGATCAGTGTGCGTGTGGCTGGAAATATTCCGGGTAAAAATGTCATTGGTATTGAGATACCCAATGAGTCACGTGAGATGGTGCTACTGCATCAGATCTTTTCAAGCCGTGAATTTGCCAATAAAAAGATCAGCCTGCCATTGGCATTAGGCGTTGATATTTCTGGTCAAGCGGTGGTTGCTGATTTGGCTAAAATGCCTCATTTGTTGGTTGCAGGTACGACTGGATCGGGTAAATCGGTGGGCATTAATGCCATGATTTGTTCGATGTTAATGAACAAGAGTCCAAAGGACTTACGACTGATTCTTGTGGATCCAAAAATGCTGGAACTCTCTGTTTATGATGATATTCCGCATTTGCTTACGCCTGTGGTAACCAATCCGAATAAAGCCGCAAAAGCATTGGCATGGGCCGTGTATGAAATGGAGCGTCGTTATAAACTGATGAGCGATGCCAAAGTGCGTAACCTTGAAGGTTTCAATAAAGCGGCTGATAAAGCAGAAGAGTTGGAACGGCTACCTCAGATTGTCATTATTATTGATGAGCTGGCTGACTTGATGATGGTGGCAGGTAAAGAGGTGGAGCAGTCGATTTGTCGTATTGCTCAAAAAGCCAGGGCTGCAGGTTTGCATCTTATTCTGGCGACCCAGCGTCCAAGTGTGGATGTGATTACCGGTCTGATTAAAGCCAATCTTCCGAGTCGTTTGTCGTTTCAGGTCTCTTCCAAAATTGATTCCCGTACGATCCTTGATCAGATGGGGGCAGAGCAGTTGTTAGGTCATGGTGACAGTCTGTTTTTAAGTGGCGGACGTGATTTGAAACGTGTGCATTGTGCCTTTGTCTCCGATGCTGAGGTTATTAATCTGGTTGAGCATTTGAAATCGCAGGCTGAACCGGATTATATGGAATCCATCTTTGAAGTACCTACTGAAAGTGATTCTGAGGGTGGCATGACCGGTGGCGCTGGTGAAGATCAGGATGATAAATACGATGAAGCAGCTGCTCTGGTCATTGAGAAAGGCAAGTGTTCGGTGTCTATGGTGCAGCGCTATTTGCGCATTGGGTATAATAGAGCCAGTCGTTTGGTGGAAGAGATGGAGCGTGAAGGCCTGGTCAGCGCGCCGGGCTCTGGAGGTATTCGTAAGGTGATGGCGCGTTCTGCAGAGAGTGGTGGCGGAGTGATTGAATGAATAATACGCGCATGAAAAATCTCTTTTTCCTATTTGCGTTATGTTGCATGTTTGTGAGCCCTTCGTTTGCTGCTAAAGTGACGCAGCAATGGGACCTGGATGCAGATGCAAAGCAGACGACGATGCCAGAGAGTAAATTTTTTAATCATAGTATTGAACGTTTGTCCACCTTACCGGGTTTTCAGTGTCATTTTGATCAGTTGATTGCTTTCACTGATGGTGGTGGAAAAAAATACTCAGGCAGTGTGGCGGTGTTAAAGCCAAAGCGCTTTCGTTGGCAATATCAACAACCCTATGAGCAACTCTATCTTGGTGATGGCGATATGATTTGGCATTATGAACCAGACCTTATGCAGGCTGAACGGCTGGATAACATCGAGGCGGTAGATGCTTCGGTGATGGGTTTACTTGATGGCAGTATCGCTGCGACAGAGATTAAAATGTTTAAACAAGAATATGATAGTAATTTGAGTATTCAACGGTTTCAGGTACGTTTGAAAGATTCGCCGAAAGTGTGGTTGGGTTTCTCCAATGATGGGAATTTGGTCTATATTGAACGGCAGGATGTGCTGGGTAATAGCAATCAAATGCGTTTGTCTGAGTGTTCTTATATTGCCCCACCGGAAAATTTATTTAGTTTCACGCCACCAGATGGTGTCGATGTGCTGGATATGCGGCAATCTAAACAGATGTAACTGAATAAAATGATTGAATAATGGCGATATGTGTGAACAAAGGATGTGGAATGAAGCGTTTGAATAGAGGTTTAATGGCTAGTGGACTACTCCTGATGGGGAGTTTTAGTGCGCATGCGGGTGGTTTTGAGCAGGCCAATCAATCTGCAGCAGCAGTAGGTCTATCTAATGCCTTTGCTGCTACAGCAAATGATGCATCTGCATTGGTATATAACCCATCTGGTATTGCCTGGGTTTCCGGCATGAATATCACGGCAGGTCTGGATGTAGAGTATCGGGATTCATCAGTGTTGCTGCCCGGTGTTGCTCCTAATAATGGAATAGAGCCTAACGTGGGTTATATTTTTGCAACCTGGTCACCGCTGGATAGTCATTGGTCTGGTGGTGTCGGCTTTGCACCACTGTACTATATCAATAATGACTGGGGTCTCGCTTTCCCTTCTACAGCAGTAAACCCTTCAGGTCTGACCAAGGTGACTGTGGATCATACAACATTTGATGTGGTGTATGCCATCAATAGTGACTTGGCGATTGGGGCTGGGGCGGACTGGTATATTACCCGTGCCAATTTAACACAGGGAGCGAAATCATTTCGGGATAACGACTTTGGTGGTTTCGGAGGTCATGTTTCATTGATGTGGAAACCTGCTTATGCATGGTCAATAGGGGCCATGCTACGCTCTGGCGCGCGCATAGATATTGCAGGTAAAACTGCTGATACCATGTCATTTAAACTGCCGGATCAAGTTACATTTGGTGTTGCACATGATTTTGCAGATGTGTGGCGTCTGGAGACTGATGTGAAGTGGACGCGGTGGTCGGCGTTAAAAGATATGCATGTCAAAACTGCTGGTGTAATCACCCAGTCCAACGCGCTAAATTTACGGGATACTTTTACTGCTATGGCTGGTTTGACCTGGACATGGCGCCCAGGTGCTCAGGCTCGTTTGGGCTATGCTTATGATCCGGGTGCGAATAAATCGGCGGGATTCAGTCCCGTTATTGCTGATCAGGATGGGCATAAAGTAAGTATTGGTGCCGGTGCTGACATATATAATATGCATGTAGATCTTGCGTATCAATATACGTTTCTCAAAAATATAACTGCTACAGGCTCGTATGCAGGCGTATACCGTGATCGCAGACAGAGTTTATTGTTGTCGATTTCTAAAACACTATAATATAATGATGACTATGGTGTGAGTAGCAGACAAGTCTCGTTCCTGGAGCCGTTGATAGCAGATGTGTCTGCTCCTCTGGCTTTTCAAATTCGTCCCAAGACGTTGCTGGATGTGGCAGGCCAGTCTGAATTGACTCGGGTGGATTCATGGTTTGCCATGATGATTGCTGAAGCTCGCAGCTGTTCGTGCATCTTCTGGGGCCCCCCGGGTGTAGGAAAAACTACCTTGGCCACTATCATGGCGAATGCAGCTGATCTGCCTTTTACCCACCTTTCGGCTGTATCGGCCGGTAAGGCAGAGGTGCAGGCTGTGGTGAAGCAGGCCAAACAGAGTGGTCAGACTAGACTGTTGTTTCTTGATGAAATTCATCGTTTTAATAAAGCCCAGCAAGATGTGCTGTTACCTTATGTTGAAGATGGCACGCTGGTGTTGGTAGGGGCTTCGACTGAAAACCCCTCTTTTTCACTCAATAATGCACTGCTTTCCCGTTGTCGCATCGTGGTGCTTAAGGCGCTGGAAACAGGTGATATTGAAGCGATTTTGATGCGTGCCTGTGAACAATTGCGCGAACAGTCAGCCGCTTTTAATGTGCAGGAGAATGCGATCAATTGGCTTGCGGAAAATGCCGATGGTGATGCCCGCTATGCATTGAATGCACTGGAATCGTTGTTCGATGCGGGCGCCACTAAAGTGTGGACAAAGGCCGAAGTAGAAAACCAGAGCTTGCGGCGAGCGGCCAGATATGACCGTGATGGTGATGCACATTATGATCTGATATCTGCTTTGCACAAATGCATACGTGACTCTGATGCGGATGCTGCATTGTATTGGTTGGCTCGCATGTTGGAAGCAGGGGAGCAACCATTATATATTGTCCGCAGATTGATTCGCATTGCTACGGAAGATATTGGTCTTGCTGATCCCAAGGCTCTGAATATTGCCTTGGATGCACACCGTATGTTTGAAATTCTTGGTTCTCCGGAAGGTGAGCAGGGCTTGTTCGAAACGGTTATTTATTTGGCCCTGGCACCAAAAAGTAATGCGGCATACATGGCAGAAAAAGCCGCCCGGTCGTTGGCCAAGCAGACACAGCAAGGTGAGGTGCCAATGCATTTGAGAAACGCGCCTACGAAATTGATGAAGCAATTAGGCCATGGTAAAGATTATCAATATGCCCATAACGATGTGGATGCTGTAGTAGATCAGCAGCATTTTCCAAAAGGTGTGGTTGTAGAATCTCTATATAAACCAGGAGAGCGTGGCTTTGAACGGACGTTGCAGGAGCGTTTGACATGGTTGGAGCAACGCCGTTTAGAAAAGAAAGGATCTGGTCATAGCAGGAGTGCTTCATGATGAAGCAGTTGGTTGCGGTAGCAATTGGTGGTGCTACGGGTGCTGTATTGCGCTGGTTGATGGCATCAGGCATTCAAAAGGTGGCCGGTGGGGCATTCCCATGGGGTACGTTTGCAGTGAATGCCTTAGGTAGCTTTTTGTTGGGCTTCTTGTTTGTTTGGTTGATCGAACGCTCAACGGCCAGTGAGCTGGTGCGCCTTGCTGTAACGGTCGGTTTCCTGGGTGCATTTACAACATTTTCTACCTATTCACTTGAATCTGTACGTTTATTGCAAGAAGGGGCTTTTTCATTGGCCTTTGGTAATATTATGGGGCAGGTAGTGGTTTGTCTGTTGCTCACATGGTTAGGCGTGCAGTTGGCACGGGTGTTGTGATTCGAGCCATCCGTGGCTCTCACCCTTACGGGCAGCTATGCAGCTGTCCAAATCAGCTGTCCTGCTGATTTGTGATTCAGCACATCCTGTGCCTCACCTTTCAGGCGTGCCTGTGGCACGTCCTATTCGGCTGTCCTGCCTAATGGTGATTCGGCACATCCTGTGCCTCACCCTGCGGACGGCCATTCTCCGTCCAAACGACTCTCCTGCCGAATGGTGATTCAAACCATCCATGTGCCTCAAGCTTTTATAGTAATAGCATCATAAATCTAAAGGGCGACTTTCGGCCAACTTCAGCCGTTCAGAGTTAATAGGCAAACGGTTCCTTGTTTCCGTATGAAAGCAGGACAACCCACCCTATTAAGGCAGACAGCTTCATTATACTTTTGAATAAAACCGACTCCAACCACACTTAATTAAT
>JAUZQJ010000085.1 GCA_030951045.1 Mariprofundus sp. | reverse complement strand
CCTGGTCCCCTACCTGAAAGAGATTGATAAAAAAGAAACCGATTGACGGCCCTGTGACTATTGCCCATACCCTTTTTTATTGACCGGACCGTAGCGACAACTTCAGGGATGGCTGCTTCTGATCGATGTAGAAGTTAAATTGTTTGAGGATATTCACCCAACAGAAGCAGCGCTGATTCATTCATGCCATCGTGCTGCAATCGGGTAGACAACTCCAGAAGAGAGAGGCGCGCCTGTTCACTACTATGATAAGGCCAACTGACCAACGCACGCGAGAAGTTACGTTGCTTTAACAACTGGCGAAATACAGCCAGTGGATCACTTGTGCTGGCATTCGGTTGTGGGGCAGTGATTATCTTCCGATGCTCTATACTGACAGCAGCCTGATGATTTGCACCGGCAGCCGGCTGCGGCTCTGTTATCAGGACCGGTTGTTGTGGTGACTGTAGCGTACCCAACTGTTGATGAGAAAACCAGCCCATCAGAGCGCCTGCAATCAGCGCCATAATGATGGATGGATAGATGAACGGCGACTTCATTGGCCCTCTTTATAATCAAACACACACTATTTCCAGCCACCGGATAGAAAGCAAACCATATGCCGGACGTCCCGCATAATCTCGGATGCTGCCATGGCATGCGTTCTCACGCGAGGAGACTTATCCTCATTATAAACAAGGCTTCCCGCCGGGCAAACAAAAAGGGCCCCGCAAAGCGGGGCCCTTGGAGCAATCAATAATGATTTATTATTCAGCAGCTGTTTCTTCTACTACTGCTTCAACCTGATCAACCAACTCAACGATAGCCATGGAAGCGGCATCGCCGGCACGGAAACCGGTCTTGATCATACGGGTGTAACCACCGGTACGACCAGCATTTGCAGTTGCTATATCATTAAACAGCAGGTCCACGATTGGACGATAACGCAGTTTAGCCAATGCCTGACGGCGTGCGTGCAGATCGCCACGCTTGCCCAGGGAAATCAGCTTCTCTACGTAGGGACGTACAGCGCGTGCCTTGGTTTCAGTTGTTTCAATACGACCATGGGTTAGCAGTGCAGTTGCCAGGTTAGCCAATACTGCGCGACGGTGCCCGGTAGGCAGTCCCATTGATCCACGATGTTTACGATGTCTCATCTATTCTGTCCTCTTAGCCAGACTCAGTCTTCCAGCACTTCCGCATCTTCCTGCGGCGGCCAGTTAGGCAAATCCATGCCCAGTTCAAGTCCCAAATTTTCCAGGACTTCCTTAATTTCATTCAGTGACTTACGACCGAAATTCGGAGTACGCAGCATTTCCTGCTCACTACGCTGAACCAGATCACCGACGCGAAATACATCGTCAGATTTCAGACAGTTCATAGAACGGACTGACAGGTCCAAATGCTCAATCGGTTGTAACAGTAGAATTTCCAATCCGTCATCTGCATCTTCTTCAACAGCAACTACGGCAACGTTTTCAAAGTTAACGAAAACAGATAGCTGCGCTTCCAAAATAGCTGCTGCCGCATTGATAGCATCTTCAGGTGACAAAGCGCCATTGGTTTCAATTTCCATGATCAGCTTATCATAGTTGGTACGCTGACCGACACGGGCTGATTCAACACGTGTGGAAACACGTCTGATCGGCGAGTAGGAAGCATCTACTAACAGTGATCCAACCGGGCGTCCCTCTGAATCACGCTCGGTAGCAGGCTCATAACCACGCCCTTTCTCTACCGTTGCTTCAACCTTCAGGTGCGCATCATCATTCAAATGAGCCAGGATCAACTCCGGGTTCAACACCATCAAGCCTGCGGGACAATGGATATCACCGGCAGTCACAATCGATGAACCCTTGATGTCCAGTGATATCGTTGCAGCATCATCACTATCCATACGAATATCGAGCTCTTTCAGGGTCAGGATGATGTCCATGACATCTTCACGTACACCCTTGATAGAGTCGTATTCATGGGTAACACCATCAATCAGAACTGACGTTACAGCTGCACCGGGCAGTGATGATAAAAGCATACGGCGAAGACTGTTACCAATCGTTGTACCGTAACCACGCTCCAGCGGTTCAAACACAATCTTGGCAGCACGACCAGGTACTTTTTCTTCAATGCTGATATGACGCGGGTTAATCAATTGCATGAATCGGTCCTCAATGCTTACTTGGAGTAAAGTTCGACAATCAGCTGTTCGCGAATGCTCGCGTCCAATTGGTCACGTGCTGGCAGCTCGCGGTAAACACCCTGACGACTGGTAAGATCTACATCCAGCCAATCAGAAGCGGTACGGTTTGCAGCAGCTTCAGTTGCAGCATTGATGCGCAGCTGTTCTTTAGCGCTATCAACCAGCTCAATACGCGAGCCAACAGATACACGGTAAGAAGGGATATTTACAATACCACCATCAACCTTGAGTAACTTATGACGAACAATCTGACGTGCTTCAGTACGGGATGATGCCAGACCCATGCGGTAAACCACATTATCAAGGCGTGATTCCAGAATACGCAACAGATTCAGACCGGTAATGCCGGGCATACGATCCGCATCATCAAAATAGCCGCGGAACTGTTTTTCCATCAGTCCATAGATACGCTTGACCTTCTGCTTCTCACGCAGCTGCAGACCATAGTCTGAAACTTTTGTGCGACGGTTCTGGCCATGCATACCAGGTGCATAAGGACGACGTTCGATCGGACATTTGTCCGACAGACATTTGCTGCCCTTAAGAAATAGCTTTTCGCCTTCACGACGGCATAACCGACATTTAGCTTCCAAATAACGTGCCATGTATTAAACTCCTAAACGCGGCGCCGCTTGGGCGGGCGGCATCCATTATGTGGAATTGGGGTAACATCACGGATGGTGGTCACATTGATGCCGACAGCAGCAATCGCACGCAGTGCGGACTCACGTCCACTACCAGGGCCACGAACCAATACGGAGCAGTTTTTCACGCCGTGATCCATTGCCTTACGCGCGGCTTCTTCAGCAGCAACCTGGGCAGCAAAAGGTGTACTCTTACGAGAACCCTTAAAGCCCGCAGTGCCACTGGTTGACCAGCTTATTGCGTTACCGTTATCATCGGTGAAGGTGATAAGTGTATTGTTGAAACTTGCCTTAATATGGACAACAGCATTGGCGATATTCTTGCGAACACGCTTCTTATTGCTGACCGAGGCTTTTGGTTTAGCCATTGCGGACCCCTGTTACTTCTTCTTGCCAGCGACTGTACGGCGCGGGCCTTTACGAGTACGAGCATTTGTTTTGCTGCGCTGACCGCGAACGGGCAGACCTTTACGGTGACGCAGGCCGCGATAGCAACCCAGGTCCGTCAAACGCTTGATACTCATTGATACTTCGCGGCGAAGATCACCTTCGACTGCGTAATCCGCATCTATAACAGCGCGGATTTTATCTACTTCTCCGTCACTCAGATCCTTGACGCGTGTATTAGCATCGATACCAGCACTGGCAAGAATTGCCTTTGAGCTGGTATGACCAATACCAAAAATATATGTCAACGCAATTTCAATGCGTTTCTGAGTCGGAATATTTACACCGGCTATACGAGCCACTTGCTGCCTCCTTAGGCCTTGAGGAAAAGGGCGCGAACCATACCGATAAGTATGACGGCGCGCAACTTCCTTAACCCTGTCGCTGTTTGTGTCGTGGATTCTCGCAGATAATACGAACAATACCTTTGCGGCGAATTACACGACATTTATTACACATTTTCTTGACCGATGCACGGACTTTCATCACTGCACCTCCTCAACTCTGCCGATAAATCGGCATGGTGTTCACCGAATGTAGAACTACCATTCAGTGCACCGAAAAACCATCTACTGTCTTTCGGGACGATCACGCACCAGGTGGTGATCACTCAGCTTAGTAGCTGTTTCTGATAGCCGGATGGCTGTCACTTACTTCTCGCGGTAACTGATGCGACCGCGAGACAGATCGTAAGGCGATATTTCAACTGTCACCTTATCACCTGGAAGGATACGAATGTAATACTTTCGCATCTTTCCGGAAATTATACACAGGAGTTCATGCCCATTTTCAAGTTTCACCTTGAACATTGCGTTAGGCAGCTTCTCTACCACCTCTCCGCTCATTTCAATGATATCTTCTTTAGCCATGCTTAGCCTTCTACCGCCTGTTTCAGAGCGGCGTAAACCGTCTGCATCTCTCCTGCTGCGTCAATACGTCTAAAGCCTTCTTTGCTCTTGTAATAATCGAGCAAGGGGGCTGTCTGTTCGCGATAAACCACCAATCGGTTTGCTATCACATCTTCGCAATCATCGTCACGTTGATATAGCTCACCATCGCAGCGATCGCAGACGCCTGATTTTGAGGGCGGCGAATACTGCCGATGAAATCCAAAACCGCAAGCTTTACATATCAATCGACCGGAGAGCCGTTCCAAAAGGTTGGCTTCAGGAGCGTCCATGAACACCGTTCTGCCTACCGATAAGCTATGTTTGGACAACATCGACTCAAGGGCCTCTGCCTGGGCTACATTGCGTGGAAATCCATCCAGCAGGAAGCCCATTGCAGGATCAGCTATAATGCAATCCTCGATCATCGCCACAACCAGCGTATCAGGTACCAGCTTACCGGCATCCATAAAGCTCTTGGCTGCAACCCCGGCCTCGGTACCTTCACGTACGGCTGCACGCAGGATATCACCCATAGCCAGATGTTTAATACCGGACTCTGCAGCCAGCTTTTCACCCTGAGTACCTTTACCTACCCCCGGAGGGCCAAACAAGATCACATTCATCATTTACCTGTCTTCAAACGGGCTTTCTTCATCAATCCCTCATACTGATGACTCATCAGATGAGACTGGATCTGACCCATGGTATCCATGGTTACAACAACCACAATCAACAGACTGGTACCACCAAAGTAGAAGGGCACTGACAATTCAGAGATCAACCATTGCGGAATAAGACAAACCACCGACACATAAGCCGCACCCACAACGGTAATTCGGGTCAGTACAGCATCTACATAATCGGCTGTTTTCTGGCCGGGGCGAATACCGGGGATAAATCCACCATGTTTCTTCAGATTATCAGCCGTCTCTTTTGGATTGAATACGATTGCCGTGTAAAAAAAGCAGAAGAATACAATCAAACCGGTAAACAGAGCCATATAGAGCCATGCACCGGGAGACAAGATCGCCGTCAGATCGCCCAACCAGCCAAAACCTTCAACACCCTTGGTGAACTGCGCAAAGGTAGCAGGCAGAAGAATCAGTGATGAGGCAAAGATTGGCGGAATAACACCGGCAGTATTCACCTTTAACGGTAGAAATGATGCCTTGCCACCATACATCCGGTTGCCCACCTGCCGCTTGGCATACTGAATCGGGATGCGTCGTTGCGCACGTTCAAACCAGACCACAGCAGCCGTTACCAGAATAGACATGCCAAACAAACCCAGAACGGTAAATGGTGTAAACTCACCGGTACGAGCCAATTCCAACGTACTACCTACAGCCGAAGGTAAGCCAGCCACAATACCACCGAAAATAATCAGAGAGATACCATTGCCGATACCACGTTCGGTAACCTGCTCACCTACCCACATCAGGAATACGGTACCGGTAACCAGCGTGACCACGGTCATCGCACGAAAAGCCATACCCGGATCGATAACTACAGACTGGCCACCCACTGAAAATGACTCCAGACCGATAGACATACCGATGGACTGAAAAATAGCCAGACCAACAGTACCGTAACGGGTGTATTCAGTAATCTTGCGACGTCCGGATTCACCCTCTTTCTTTAGCTGCTCCAGACGCGGTGAAACAACCGTCATCAACTGAATAATAATTGCCGCTGAAATATACGGCATAATACCCAGAGCAAAGATTGTTAACCGGGACAGGGCGCCACCAGAGAACATATCAAACATGCCCAACAATGAACCCTGAGCCTGGTTGAAAAACTGAGCCAGAACCGTCGCATCGATGCCCGGAACCGGAATATGTGCACCAACCCGGAATACGACCAACATAGCCAGGGTGAACAGAATCCGGGATTTTAACTCGGGAATCTTGCCGATATCGCCAAATCCACCCAATGCACCCGACGGCTGAGAAGCCATATCAGCCCTCGTTCGCAGTCAGATTTAGTGTGCCACCTGCGGCAACCACTGCAGCAGCAGCATTGGCAGAAGCAGAAGCAACAGAAATGCTTACCTTGCTTGTCAAAGCGCCCTTGGCCAACAATTTAACCGGGTCTACTGCATTACGGATAAGACCGGCTTCATACAAAGCCGCCGCATCCACAACGGTACCATCAGCGAAATCATTCAGATGACCCAAATTAACCAGCTGAAACTCATTGCGGCTAAGCGGGGTAAAACCACGCTTGGGCACACGCCGAATCAATGGCATCTGACCACCTTCAAAACCGCGGGCAACCTTGCCACCGGTACGTGACTTCTGACCTTTATGACCGCGCCCGGCAGTTTTACCATTGCCTGATGCAATGCCCTGGCCCTTGCGCTTGCCTTCCTTGCGAGAACCCTCGCTTGCTTTTAGATCATTCAATTTCATCGCTTATTCTCCGGATTCAATGCGAACAAGGTGCCTGATCTTGTTGACCATGCCACGAACACTCGGTGTATCTTCCACCTCAACCATCTGATTCATGCGACGGATACCCAGACCAACCAATGTTGCCTTCTGATCTTTCGAGTAACCGATTCCGCTCTTAATCTGACGGACGAAAATAGTATCTTTATTTGCCATTTGGAGCTCCTAATCTGTTCAGGCGGACTTGCCACGACGTGCGGCAATCTGCTCTGGACTTTCCAGCATCTTCAATCCATTAAACGTTGCACGAACACTATTAATCGTGTTACGTGAACCCAGTGACTTGGTCAGGATGTCACTGATACCAACAGCATCCATAATAGCGCGCACTGCCGAGTTGGCGATTACGCCGGTACCTTCGGAGGCAGGCTTGAGCAGAATATTACTCGCATCCTGACGACCGATAACCTGATAAAATATAGAACCATTTTTGCGCGGCACATAAATCAGTGACTTACGGGCAATCTCGCCTGCTTTGCGGATAGCTTCAGGTACCTCTTTAGCCTTGGCATGACCAAAACCAACGTGACCATTGCTATCACCAACGATCATCAGGGCCGAGAAGCTCATACGACGACCGCCGGATGTTGTCTTGGCGATACGGTTAATGGATACCAGTTTCTCATTCAGATCCAATTCATTTGCGTTAATCATATGTATCTCCTAGAACTTCAGACCGCCGGCGCGAGCGCCTTCGGCCAGCGCCTGAACGCGCCCATGATATGCAAAGCTGCCACGATCGAAAGCAACTACGTCAATGCCTGCTTTTAGTGCTCGTTCAGCAATCAGTTTGCCGACTTCTTCAGCACCCTCTTTATTGCCACCCTTGCTGATTGACGCATCCAGACTGGATGCAGCGGCCAGTGTTTTGCCACTCTCATCGTCAATCACCTGCGCATACACATGGCGGGCTGAACGAAATATACTCAGGCGAAGACGGCCACTTGCTTTGACTCTGGCGCGAACTTTGCGTGCACGGCGCACAGCGCCATTGGATTCGTAACGTTTGATACTCATCTGTTGCTAACCTCTACCTGTAAGCTGTAGGCCATTATGCCTTCTTGCCTTCCTTCATGTTGATATGCTCACCGACATAGCGAACACCCTTGCCTTTATAAGGCTCTGGCGGACGAAACGCACGTATCTCGGCAGCAACCTGCCCGACGCGCTGTTTGTCGATTCCACTCACTGTAATAATGCTTGCCTCAACAGCTGCATCCACACCATCCGGTAACGGATAGATAACCGGATGTGAAAAGCCGAGTGACAGATTCAAATTACGACCCTGAGCCTGAGCACGATAACCGACGCCCTTAAGCTCCAGTTTCTTTTCAAAGCCGGCAGTAACACCCTGTACATTAGATGCAACCAGTGCACGGACCAGACCAAAAAATGATTTGGTCTTTTTGTCTGTCATATTTGAACAGGTAACAGTCAGGGTGCTATCTTCCTGGACTGCTGAAACACCTGCAAACAGTGGTGAGGTCAGAGAGCCTTTAGCGCCCTTAATTGTGATACTATCGTTACCTATAGTGGCTTCTACACCAGCAGGCAACGTAATGGGTTGTTTACCAATACGTGACATAATCTACCTCAGAATACCGAACAGAGAACTTCGCCGCCCACCAGGGCTGCACGTGCCTTCTTGTCGGTCATAATTCCCTGTGATGTGCTGATCAAAGCAATACCGTAGCCATTGTTTACACGTGGCACATCCTGAGCGCTTACATAAACACGACGCCCGGATTTGGAAATACGCTTGATCTCACGGATAATCGCTTTGCCGTCATCATCATAACGCAGGGTCAGACGCAGAAAGCGGTGTCCCTTATGGTTATAAGCTTTAACGGCAGCTACATATCCTTCTTCTTTCAACAGTTCAGCCATAGCCAGCAAAATTTTGCTTGCAGGCATTTCAATTCTTTCAATTCCAGCCATTTGTGCGTTGCGAATTCGCGTCAGCATGTCGGCAATACGGTCCATCATCATAGTTCTTTACTCCTCACCAGCTCGACTTGACCATGCCGGGAATCTCTCCGGCAAGTGCATGCTTACGCAGGCAGATACGGCACAGACCAAGCTTGCGGTAAACTGAATGGGGACGACCGCACAACTGGCAACGCGTATAGGCGCGAACTTGAAATTTTGGTTTACGATTGCATTTTACAATCATTCTCTTGGAAGCCATGTAACAGCCCTCTTATTTGCGGAACGGCATGCTGAATTCTCTCAACAGTGCGCGTCCCTCATCATTGGTTTTGGCAGTGGTGCAAATCGTAATATCCATACCACGAACCTTGTCTACCTTATCATACTGAATCTCGGGGAAGATGATCTGCTCACGCACACCCAGAGTAAAGTTACCGCGACCATCAAATGACTTGGGTGAAACACCCTTAAAGTCGCGAATACGTGGCAAAGCAACATTAACCAGACGGTCAAGAAACTCCCACATACGCTCACCGCGCAGTGTTACGCGGCACCCAACAGGCATACCATCACGCAACTTGAAGTTGGCAATAGACTTACGTGCCCTGGTAACCACAGGCTTCTGGCCGGTAATGGCAGTCATATCAGACAACGCGCCATCCATCAGCTTTGCATTCTGTGAGGCTTCACCAACGCCCATGTTCACTACAATCTTGGAGATCGCAGGGATCTGCATCGGATTCGCGTAGGCGAACTCTTTTTTCAGCGCCGGAGCCACTTTTTCGTTATATATCTCTTTCAAACGAGCCATTGTTGTGTTCTCCTACCTATCCACTACTTCACTGCATTTGCAGCAAGTACGAACCTTACGACCATCTTCCAGGGTCTTTGTGCTCAGGCGGACACCGGCTTTGCACTTAGCACAGAAATACTGGACATTGGAAATAGCCATAGGCGCTTCCTTGTCAATAATACCACCTGCGCTTTGCTCAGTCTGGCGGGTGTGGCGTTTGATCATGTTTACCTTGGCTACCAGAATACTGGCATCCTGCGGCATCACACGAATCACCTTACCACGTGCACCCTTGTCACGACCGGCAATTACGATGACTTCATCATCTTTACGAATTCGGGTTTTAACCGTTACTGTCATATCTTGTCGCCTCACTTTCCCGCTTACAGCACTTCAGGCGCAAGGGAAACAATTTTCATATAACCCTTGGCACGCAGTTCGCGCGTCACAGGACCAAAAATACGTGTGCCCATTGGCTCATTCTTCTTGTCCAGAAGCACAGCAGCATTTTCGTCAAACCGGATAGAAGAGCCATCCTGACGGCGAAATTCTTTAGCTGTGCGCACTACAACCGCACGCTGAACCTCACCCTTCTTCACTTTACCATTTGGCACCGCTTCCTTTACCGCGATGACAATCACATCACCAACACTGGCATAGCGACGCTTGGAACCGCCCAGTACCTTGATGCATTTTACTCTGCGGGCACCGGAATTATCGGCGACCTGCAATACAGTTTCATTCTGAATCATGCCAATATCTCCTTAAAGCTGTTCAGCACGAGTCAGCACCGTCTGCATGACCCAACGCTTGCGACGGGAAATGGGGGCTGATTCAATGATGCGAACAGTATCACCAATATTGCATGTGTTCTCTGCATCATGTGCCATATACTTTTTATGTGAACGGACAGTCTTGCGATAACGTGGATGCAAAAATTTACGCTCCACCTGCACAACAATAGTCTGCTCGCTCTTGTTACTTACTACTACCCCTTCAAGGGTGCGCTTGTTGCTTGTTGCCTCGGACATCTCTTTATCTCCTTAGCTGCGCTGAGCCAGAATGGTTTTGATACGCGCAATTTCACGACGTACCTGGCCAACACGGGCCGTATTGTTCAACTGCATGGTAGCTTTCTGAAATCGCAGCTTCATGTTCTCTGCGGCCAATTCATTCATGCGCTCATTCAGGTCTGCTACACTCAGATCGCGCAGCTCTTTTGCATTCTTTGTATCGCTCATCGTCCTACTCCACGAATGACAATCTTGGTACGGATTGGCAATTTAGAAGCCGCACGTTCCAGTGCGCCACGGGCCAATTCCTCATCAATACCATCCATCTCATAGAGAATACGACCGGCCTTGACAGCTGCAACCCAGAATTCAGGAGAGCCTTTACCCTTACCCATACGTACTTCAGCAGGTTTCTTGGAAACCGGCAGATCAGGAAAGATACGGATCCAGACACGTCCCTGACGCCTGACATGACGGTTGATTGTGATACGCGCAGCTTCAATCTGACGTGCCGTAATACGACCCGGTTCCATTGCCTTCAAACCAAACTGGCCGAAATTCAGGCTGGCACCGCGGGGACTCTTGCCACGAATACGCTGAAGCTCTTTGTGATGCTTACGCCAGCGGATTTTCTTCGGTTGCAACATCGTAACTCTTCCTCTTTACCTAATAACTGTCTGTTATGCGATTGCGTCGGCGGAGTTAGTCATCTTAAGACCATTAAATACCCACACTTTTACGCCAATCACACCATAAGTGGTATGCGCTTCAGAAAAACCATAATCCACATCGGCACGCAGGGTATGCAACGGCACTCGGCCTTCACGATACCATTCTGTACGTGCAATTTCCGCGCCGCCCAAACGACCTGCGCAGTTAATACGAACACCTTTAGCACCCATACGCATAGCGCTCTGTACAGAGCGTTTCATCGCACGACGGAAAGCAACACGGCGTTCCAGCTGAAAGGCAATATTCTCAGCAATCAACTGAGCTTCAGCCTCAGGTCTGCGTACTTCTACGATAAAGACCTGAACTTCCTGGCCGAATTCCCTGACCAGCTCGTTACGAACCGCATCAATCTCGGAACCTTTCTTACCAATCACAACACCAGGGCGTGAGGTATGAACAGTGACCTTGATCTTGCCAGCAGGACGCTCGATGATAATACGTGAAACACCAGCATGCTTAAGACGGGCTTTTACGTAGCGACGCAGTTTAATGTCTTCACGCAGTTGCGCACCAAAATTCTTGTCAGAGGCGTACCATACAGATTCCCAGTTACGAACAATACCGACACGGAATCCAATTGGATTTATTTTCTGTCCCATGAATACTCCCCTTAACCGCGTTCGCTGACAGCAACTGTCAGGTGACTGTGGCGATGAAAACGCTTACGCATACGACCCATGCCTTTCGGACGGAAACGCTTGAGTGTCATACCGGCATCAGCCTTGGCCTCGGATACAAACAATGCATCCACATCAAGACCATGATTCTGCTCGGCATTGGCAATCGCCGATTTCAGCACCTTCTCATATAAACGCGCTGATTTCTTTGGTGACAACGCCAACACTGCCAGGGCGCGATCTACATTCAGGCCACGGATTGCATCGGCCATCAGGCCTGCTTTCTGGGAGCTGATTTTACTATTTTTGTGCAGTGCACGTACTTGCTCAGACATGCTTACCTCTTCCTGGCCTTTTTATCCGCACCATGACCATAATAGGTACGGGTAGGTGAAAACTCACCCATCTTGTGTCCTACCATGTTCTCAGTCACAAAGACCGGTATAAACTTGTGGCCGTTATGTACCGCGAAGTTCAGACCGACAAATTCCGGCGAGATGGTAGAGCGACGTGACCAGGTCTTGATCACACTCTTTTTCTCTGCTGCCTGGGCTGCATCAACTTTTTTCTGCAGAGAGGCCTCAATGTAAGGGCCTTTCTTTAATGAACGCGCCATGTCTTACCTCACTTCTGGTTACGGCGGCGAATAATATCACGATTCGACGCCTTGTTCTTTTGACGGGTCTTATGACCCTTGGTTGGTACACCCCAAGGTGTAACCGGATGACGGCCACCAGATGTACGTCCTTCACCACCACCATGTGGATGATCCACAGGGTTCATGACAACACCACGAACGTTTGGACGAATACCCATCCAGCGTGTGCGACCCGCCTTACCAACCTTGCGGTTGGAGTGATCACCGTTGCCCATCACGCCAACAGTAGCCAGACACCGTACATCCACACGACGAAATTCGCCGGATGGCATCTTCAGGATAGCCTTGCCACTCTCTTTACCCATCAACTGGATTGAAGCACCGGCACT
>JAUZQJ010000084.1 GCA_030951045.1 Mariprofundus sp. | reverse complement strand
GGAATGTTCAGAGTATGCAATGGGGAGTGCTGAACAGTAGGCTTGAGAGACTTTATGTTGCGAACCATTAATCGTCACTTGTGTGCCCCATTGAATACCAATACGTAGTAATCCTCTCAACTTGTCACGTTCATAGGCACTTGAGTTTCGTAAATAATTCGATATCTCAACTAAACCTTCTTGGGTGGCTAAAGCGTAGCCATTTCTCATTTCCCAAAGGCGACTAGCATAATTCCCCATAGCGGCACCGATATCAGCGAGACAATCAATTTGATTTGTTGCGGGTTTCCCGGATGGATAAATTCCAAAATAATATCGTTGTTTTCGGCCTAAGTTTTGAGTAAATCACTGATGTACTCTGGCCCATTATCACTACGAACACGCTTGGGTTTACCACGCCATTCGATGACCCTGTTCAGCGCACGAATGACACGCAAAGCTGAAAGAATCAGGGTCAGGCTTTCATATTTTTATATTTCCGAATAACCGTTCATGGACTTGGCTAATAGGATGGTCCGGATGTGGCCATTAAGAGACCAATAAGAACCATCACACTTCAATGAATCCATATTCATCACTTTGTTGACCTGTCAAATGGAGGCACCGGCACATCCAGTGCATCGGCAATCGCTCTTACAAGCTCTATCTCTGCTATCGCAGTGTTACCATCTGCCAATACCGTTACCACACAGGTTTTTAACAACGTCCGTTTCAGCGCTGGAGATGATCGTTCCAGCTTTTTCAGGGCCTCATCCAGTGTGTGAATAACACCCGCTGAAATAACCGGCATATCAGGCATATCGCCCTCGTGAAAGGCAGACATCGCCAGCTTAAACGTGTTGGCTGGATTCACATGCCTGCCTCTATCGATCAACAGAACAATAAGCTCTGCAACTTGATCTATAACCTGCTCCGGTACGTCAAAGCAAACCTTAAGTGGCTTCGCCTTTAAGAATGAAGGATACAGGTGACGCAATAACATGCGCTGCAACATGTATTCAAACAGGTCAGTTTTATGATCGGCTCGAATCAAGGAACTGATACATCCACGAAACGTATCAAATTGCGTTCTCGACAGTGATTTCAGGGCCGGCATCAACATTTCAAGCAGAGGTATCCTGAGTTCAGGATCGAGCTTGGCCACTAAAGGTAGAATATCCAGTAGCTCACGAAACACACTTGCATCCGCCTGCTTCTGTAGCTGATTCAACTGCCCCTTCCTGATGGTTGATGTGCTATCCAACAGTAGTGCATACATAACAGCGCGGGCAGTAAAAGAATCATGAGCAAAGTCGGTCACCCGTTTTGGCATACGGGTCAATATATGGCGGGCGTGCTGCAACGCCTCACCATCGGGCTTGCCAATAGAAAGCATGAGTGCATCGGCACTGGCCACAAGCCCGCTAGCAATCCCCTGCCCAGCATCAAAGGCATGCATCGCCCCGGACATGACCTCAGCGCGCCTTGTAACAGCATCTACACTGTTCACATGACCGTTAAAACCTGGCTCTAACCGTTTAATGCGTTCAACCAATGGCGGGTGTGTCGCCCACCAGTTTTTATTTTCCCATGATTTGACGGCATTACAAAAAAAGAAGTGGCTGGTCTGTTGCGTTGCAGCATGCTGAATACGCGAGCCCGACGCATAACCAGCGATCACTTTCAATGCTCCTGCAATGCCTTCCGGGTTACGCGTGAACTGCACCGCTGCTGCATCGGCAAGAAACTCACGTTGGCGGGATACCGCACGCTTGATCATATCGGCAAACACAGATCCAATCGTACCCACCATAAAAATCATAAAACCAATCACCAGCATGGCCGGATGTGTACCACGCTCCTGACCATGATGACGCGAACTGCCTCTGGCAGTCATCATAACTATCCCGCAATCTGAAATCAGGGTAATGCCAAATAGCAGCCCCATTAATCGCATTTTCAGAGCAATGTCACCATTGAGGATATGACTGAATTCATGGGCAATAACACCCTGCAACTCATCACGGCTCAGTAATTCCACCGCCCCCTGACTAACGGTGATCACAGCGTCACGCAGGCCGAATCCTGCTGCAAATGCATTGATACCAGATTGTGAGAGTAGATATACCGGAGGCACAGGCATTCCGGATGCAATCGCCATCTCCTCTACAATATTAAGTAATCGGGAATGAAGCGGATCCATAGAATTGGATGGCACACGCTCTGCTGCTAGCAGAGCTGCCACAGCGCTTCCTCCTCCCTGCTTCAACTGATGGGTACGATACATACTACCGGCAGCCACGATCATGAGCGTAATACCGTTAATCCATAGAAAACGATCCACATCCCAGAAATCGTGAATAAACAAGTCTGTTTGCTGCGCAATGAACACCTGCGTAACCAACAGCCCTGCGGTGACGGCCAAATATACTGAAAACACGATCAGAATGACCGCGCAGGCAAACATCAACACCCAGAAGCTGGTATTGCGCTTGGCTTGCTCCTGCTGACCAAAGAAATCTTTCATATGATCATCTTACGGCAAACTAGCTTGATCCCAAGTAAATCCACGCAGCATCATTAGAGGCAAGCATCGATTGTAATGCAATCAAACGTCATCGAATCAAAAAGCAATGAGCTCAAAAAAATCTAAAAACTTATTTTTGGAGCCTGTTTTATCGTCACATCCTTAATCTGCCATAGCACTGCTTGCTGGAAACCAAAAGCACCCGCGAACAGCAGATCAGGAAAGGTTTCCCGCTGTGTATTGTACACCATCACTTCATCATTGTAGGCCTGACGCGCAAAGGCAACCCGGTTTTCAGTCGAGCTCAACTCATCAGATAATTGCGCCATCGTTTGATCTGCTTTCAGATCAGGATAGCTCTCCATCACTGCATTAAGATTAAGCAACGCACCACCGAGTGCTGCTTCAGCCCCCATCAGTGATTTCATTGCCGTAGCATCACCCGGGTTTCGACTGGCTCCTTTCATTGCTGCCATTGCCTGGTTACGTGCTTCGGTTACTTCCTGCAGGGTCTCATGTTCGTGTTTTAGATAGGCTTTAGCCGTCTCCACCAGATTGGGAATCAGGTCATAACGCCGTTTTAACTGCACATCGATCTGGGAAAAAGCATTTTTGAAACGATTTTTGTACTGCACCAGACGATTATAAATCACAACAACATAAAGAATAAGAAACACAATAACAGCCAGAACAATCATTGATGTTGACATGAAACACCTCCACATATCTCTACTCACCGGGATCATAAAGCAGGAATGCGACTGCCGCAAATGCGACAAGCCGGCGCTATCGAGAAAATAACTCAGCCTTTTTTCATTATACGGATAATGTATAAACTACAGCTTGCAGCAACACCCATTCATTATACTGTAGCGCTATATCGCATGCATAATAATGAAGGAGCAATAGATGTTTGTAAAAATTGATAAAAAGAGCCTGGAAGAGATGATCATCAGTAGTGAAGAGATGGTCAGCGTCTTAGAGCAGGATTTAAAGGCAAATGTTATCGATGAAGTACTTACTGAGATTGTCTCCGGCACCTATGAACACAGCAATGCAAACGCACGCTACAAATACAAACCTTAAATCCCTCTATAAAAAACAGCGTGAAAACGCACAAGCTGGTAAATATTAGCATACCATGCATCGACTACAATACGTTTCTAATGCGTATCACTATCTAAAATAAGCATGGTAAAGAAGGGAATATATGACGGAAACAAAACCGGGAAAATACAGACACTTCAAGGGTGGCGTATTCATGAATCGTTGTGATGATTGCGCAGGACATTTACTTGCAACGCATTCTGAAAAAAAACTTCGTAGCAATGCATACGGACGACTGATGAAGGATTTGGTGCGAGCAAAGGAACAAGTAAGGGCACAACAGTATTTATGAATAATCCGGGCTGATCCATACGCCGTGATCCAACTATTGAGATGCTGTTTATTGGCTCCTGCCAAACACAGCTCGCAGATACAAACGCGTGGTTTTGTTTCTGCTTACACAAGATTGCAGGCGAGCAATCTTGCACACCTAGTGCCCGAAGGGGGCCATAGGATGTATGGCATGAAATCGCTCTCTTACGTTCCCGCTTTGATTCGCAGCTCCTGCTGCTCACCTAGTGGCGGCTTTGGCCGTCCAACATTTCTATCCTGAGCTGTTGTGGCAGGCCGTCCATGGCCTGCGCGGAAATGCTGAATAAATCAGCGTTTCCCTATAGACAAACTATCGCCAACTCATAACTTCAGCACTTATGCACTCTATTCGTTTACGCGCCATGATATTCATCATTTGCATGTCACCCATAACGGCGCAAGCCGACAGTACAAGCAATGCATTACCAAAATGGGAGCTGGGCCTAGCCCTTGGTGCAGCATCGTTACCTCAATATATGGGTAGTAATGAACGCTATAATTTTGCCGCCCCCTTACCCTATTTCATCTACCGTGGAGATCGCATTAGCATGGATCGTGGTGGTTTACGTGCAGCGCTGTTCGATATGGATCAACTTAGCCTTGATCTCTCTCTGGGTGCTGGTTTGCCGGTACGCAACTCCAATCGAGCCCGTGCAGGTATGCCAAGTTTAAAGTTCAACATTCAGGCGGGCCCCCGGTTAAACTGGAAGGTTTATCAAAACAGCCAATCTATGCTAAATGTACGCCTGCCCGTACGCGGCGTGATCGACACATCGGGCTCTTTTCTGGGTTGGTTATCTGAACCGGACATTCAGCTACAATACAAAGCCAGCCCGGCACTTAAATTTGAGTTCACTACTGGCCTACTGTTCGCTTCAAGAAAATATCACGCTACATTTTACGATGTAGCCCCGGCTTTTGTGACCCCTACCCGGCCTGCCTATCAATCCGGAGCAGGCCTTCATTCCGCCTCCATTACTGCACGCCTGCGTTATCAATATTCCGATAATATCCTACTATTCACAGCCTTGCGCTATCGCAACCTAACGCCGGGAACCATCTCGCATAGCCCATTGGTAAAAAGCCGTCATTATATCTCTATCACTGTAGGTATGGCCTGGAGCATCTTTCAATCTGAAGCAGTCAGTCGCACTTCAAGTGATGATTAATATTAACATATCATCCAGACTGCTACTTGATTAACCCCAAACAGCCCTACTTAAGCATTCAGAATTGATGACCATGATGATAATTCCAATGTTGATTCAAACTGATGTTTTACAGACGACACAGGATCAGTGAACACAAGCTGCTTTGCCAATAACTGCAAGGGTTTAGCATAATTAACCACTTCAGATTGCGGTAACAGATATGGATAAAATGTATCATGTTGGATCTGTGATCCGATCAATCCCATATGCAAGCGTAGCTGATGCGTTTTTCCGGTTAACGGTGACAAGGCGAAACATGCTAGCTCATCTCCCCTCGCCAACAATTTGATATGTGAACGCGCATTGACTTCGCCCGGCACATTGTGATGTAAGGTCCATTCACCACTTGCCTCAATACGGCTCTCAATCAACCACTCCAAATTCTCACTTTTTTTAGGGAGCGTCGCCACGGCTTCATACTGTTTCTTGATCTTACCCTGTTGAAAGATGGCATGATAATGTTTACGGGTTTCAGGCACTTTACTAAATAACACTAGGCCCGCTGTTTCACGATCAAGGCGATGCACAGGAACAAGTTGATGGTTCCCCGTTCGTTTTACCAAACGATGCATCAAACACTCATTCACTGCATTTCCATTCGGTGTAACCGGTAAAAAATGTGGTTTATCAGCCACAAGAATGTGTTCATCCTCATAAATGATATTTTCTTGAAATGGGATGACTAGTTCATTTTTCACTTCACGATAATAACGCAGGCGTGCATTTATACGATAAGGCGTAAATTCATCTAGCAGCCGCCCCTTCTCATCAGATATTTTACCGCTGCGCAAGCGTTCCAGCCAGATTTCTCGGCCGATGCTTGGAAAACGCTGCGCAAAAAAATCCAACAACAGTGGCAAAGGCTGATCCAATCGTGGCAAGGTAATAAATGAAGGTTTAGGCGATATACTAAGCTTAATAAAATGATCATGGTGCAAATTCATGCGCAAAAACTAGCGGAATATATAAAGCGTGAAAGCTTGCGCTGCATTAACGCCCCTTTGCATGATGTGCCCCGGTCAATTGCACCATTCTTACCGCATATTTTTTAGCATCGATCTCATGCGGCAATATAAACAAGACCAGTTCTAACGACTTTTCAGGCCAGCATAGCACAACTTCATAATGTCGTTTGCTATCGGATGCAGATAGATCATCATCAATGTTGCATACCTTCACCCATGCATCTGACAATCGTAACTGGCTGCCATCCTCACGAACAAAGGTCTTCTCCCCTAAGTTCAGACAATGAATCCGGTGATGGCCCGAATAAAAACGAATCGCCAGTAAAATGAATAACACTGCAATGGCTATAATTATCCACGCTTGATTACTCCACACTCCGTTCTGAATAATGCTCACTGCACTTACTGATATGCACAGCATCGCTGCTACAACAAGTCCAAACCAGAGCGCATGTGAATGACCAATCCACAACTGCTTTCCTTCTGCATATCGCAGTCCGCACAATTGAGCAGCACCTTCCAAAGCAAGTAAGCTGGAAGCGCGGGTTTCTACCTCTTTCTTATCCACCAGAGCCTTGTGCATATCTCGACCTGGTAAATCATACAACATGGCATAATGATCCCAAACATAGACCATCACAACCACACCCAGAAAAGCAAACGTTAGCGCTGTAACAACAGTTGTTAAACCAAACCACCCGACTATAAAGGCTGCAATGGCAACCAAACCAAGACCAACCACACTGCCTGCAATGATAAATCGTGGCACGTTCTACCCCCACCTATAATAAAGTTACACAAAGCATCAAGCTAAGACTGATGGTGCTGGCATCCCCCGTACGTGCTTACCGGCATTAAACATCCAGATTCTGAGAGTCTGCCAATTCAACTTGATGCAATTTCCAGGCGCGGTGACGACACATAATTTCAACGGCTTCATCCGGATCATCAGTGATAGTCACAAGCTCTAAATCAGCCTGAGTGATATAACCGGATTCAAGCACTTTACCTTGAATCCACTCCAACAGACCCTGCCAAAATTCTGTACCATATAACACCAGCGGTAAGGGATAGGCTTTCTGCGTTTGCATCAGCGTTAAGGATTCAAAAAACTCATCGAGTGTGCCGAAGCCTCCTGGCATACAAATATAACCCATGGAATGTTTTACAAACATCACCTTTCGCACAAAGAAATATCGAAAATGCATAGAGATGTTTTGATATGGATTAGCAGTCTGCTCATGTGGCAAAATAATATTAAGGCCAACGGATTTTCCACCACCCTCTGCTGCACCTTTATTGGCAGCTTCCATGATACCCGGGCCACCACCTGAGATAATAGCAAAATCTTCCATGGCTAATTTTTTCGCCATTTCAACGGTGGATTCATAATACGGGTCTCCAGGTTGGGTGCGAGCAGAACCAAAAATAGTTACCGAATAGGGAAGCGTTCCAAGCTTCTCAAATCCTTCGGTAAATTCACTGATAATCCTGAATATCCGCCACGCTTCTGAACCTTTGAGATCTTCCATGACAGCCTCCATGATATTGAATAATCACTTCAATGATTTGCAATCAACATATAGCAATTCGATCATTAAATCGAGCAGATGAACTGCTATAAAAGATAAATTGGTTGAATCCCGTTAAAACAGTACATCTCTTTCGTCACTATCGACCTTTGTGAATAGAGCGTTTTTCCACTATTGTTATCAAATGATCAATATCTTCTTCACTCCCATTCATCTGATTTGGATGCAATCTGTTTACTCCTATTGGTAAATCAATATCAGCATCGCCCGGCTATTAATTCCCCATTGTCTTATCGCCAACGCCTTTGATTTCTATGGCATTCTCTTTATAGTACATCCAATGACTGACATTACAGCTTCGCCAGCAGGCTACGATATTCACAATCCATCGATTACTGAGGCTGATAATTTACTCGGGCAATACATCCCTATTCATTATCATTTTCAAATGTTGGAAGATGAAGCGCGTATGACAGGCTTTAAAGCCGCTCTAAATTATCTACTTGCCGATGGTGGCAAGGTTTTGGATATGGGAGCCGGCACAGGCGTTCTATCCTTTCTCGCGGCCCAAAAAGCAACGAAGGTTTACAGTGTCGAGCGTCAAGCTGATCTGGTTGAATGCGCCAAGGCTCTATTAACTGAAAATGGCTGTGGTGATAAAGTTGAATTAGTTCAAGGCGATGCCCGTCAGTACCTGCCACCAGAACCTGTCGATGTTGTTGTATGTGAGATGTTACATTCGGCTCTATTGCGTGAAAAACAACTGGAAGTTATCGAGTCTTTCAAACAACGCTACCGTGAAAAATTTGGTGGAACACTACCGATCTTCATTCCTAATGCTTCCATCTTAGCTGTTGAACCGGTTTCTGCAGATTTTTGCTTTCAGGGTTATCATGCCCCCATCGCATTTTTTGAAGACCCGGGCTCTCTCTCAACACGCTACCTCTCCATGGGAGAAACCAAACCGTACGCTATATTGGAGTATCAAGCAGATAATGCAGCTGAACTAAGTTTTGATGGTCTGCTTTCAATCAATGAAAATGGTTGTTTCAACGCACTGCGTTTTATTACGAAAAACATTCTGGCCATGAATCTCGAACAGGGTAGCACGATTGACTGGATGAACATGAACTTAATTCTTCCTATCAAGCACCCTATTGATGCCAGAGCTGGTGATCAGTTTCAGGTAAGATTCAAATATGATGCCGGTGGAGAAATTTCATGCCTTATTAACGCTATAGAAGTGATAAAGGCTTAATATTACTGGTCATAGATTCACAGCTTATTTAGGTTACTGATTATACACCATCCATCAAAAGGAGATTACATGAAAACAAAGTTATATATACCGATTCTAATGGCTCTGTCGTTGGCAGCTTGTCAAGATGAGAAGCCAGTACCAACAACTACACCGGCAGCCAGTACTACTACGGCTCCTAAAGCAGTCGTAAAAACGCATAACAAGGAATTACTAAAAGGCAGTGCTGAAGACAATGAACTAGCTGCCGCTACAAAGGCCTATGAAGCAGCACAAGCTGCTGCAAAAAAAGCAGCAGAAACAACAGCCCAAAAGAGTGCAGAAGCTGCTGCCGCCACTAAAGCTGCTGAGGTTGCCGCTATGGAAGCCGCTGCTGTTGCAAAATCTGTTGGTGTCGCAACCAAGCCTGCTGAAGCTGTAAAAGCTACTGCCACTACCAAGGCCACTGATGCTGCAAAAGCAGATGTTTCCAAACAAGCCGCTGATACTGCAAAAGCTGCTGCCGCCACAAAGGCTGCTGCTTCTAAAAAAGCAGCTGATGCTGCAAAAGCTGCTGCTTCCAAAAAAGCCGCTGATACTGCAAAGGCCGCTAATACTGCAAAGGCTGCTGCCGCAACTAAAGCTGCTGCGGCCACAAAGGTCGCAAAAGTAGCTGCTCCAGTAGCAGCCATTGGTAATGCAGCAAAAGGCAAATCATTAGCCAATAAATGTAAGAACTGCCATAACTTCACGGCCAGAAAAAAAGTAGGCCCCGGTCTTCAAGGTGTAGTCGGACGTAAAGCAGGCACCATGCCCGGCATGAAATACAGTACAGCTCTAGCCGCAGGTGGCTGGGTCTGGGACGAAAAGAACTTAGCTGCATGGATGTGTGACTCCAAAGCCGCTGTCAAAACACTTTCAGGCAATGCTAGTGCTAAAACCAAGATGGGAACTCAACGTATCTGCGACGCTACAAAACAGGCTGATCTGATTGCATTCCTTAAAACACTTTAAATAGTATTCCGTACAAACAAAAACAGCCCGCATTGCGCGGGCTGTTTTTTTATTCAGTAACTATGTAGCTACACCTCTTGTCGTTACATCACATGCATAGTTAGTGCTTATGATGCATGGTCAAAAAATGTAAAAACCCATCACTCTTATTCATGATCAGAGAGTCTTGCTTTCGGCCCAGACTAATGGGATGGTCCGCTCCGTTCACTACTGTCTTCTTTCAACCAACGAGTCCTAAAACAACATGAAAAAGGGCCTGTGTCTCCACCAGCCCTTTGAGTTTCTATGAATGTTGATCTACTTAACGTTCTAGATCTTCAGGCTCTTTCGATAACACTTTCTTACCCGAAAACATGGCGGAAACCAGTCCCCCACCCTCAGTGATTTCATCACGAACAACCGCAAAGATATGCATGAAGATCAAAGCCAATAGTGCATAAGCAGCATACAAGTGGACATCACCATAGATATGTTTAAATGCTTTTAGCTCTTTATATGCAGCAGCATCCGTACCAGTTTTATCGTATGGTTTAATCGTTGCAGGATCAACACCTTCAGCTGCAACCTGTGCTGCAAACATCGAACCGAATGGTGGATAGTAGATATCCGTACCGGCACGAATCAGCCCTGTGGTCGCTTGTGTCATCAATAGTAGAAACAGCGCGATCACAGCCAGGCGCCCCATTGGGTTATGACCTAAAAACTGTTGTGGATTACCGTTCCTAATGCTGGCGATATAAGAAAACAGTGTTGAGACAAAATCTTTATCCGGCAACAGGCTGCTCCAACGTGCAAAACGATTGCCAATGAAGCCCCAAAGCAAGCGAATCATCAAATTGATCACAAAAACATAACCGATCAGTACATGTATCTCTTTGATAGCAATTTTTGCATCCAGGCTGGTAATGCCCAGATCCTTTTTAAACAGCATCAACGCACCAACCAGAATTAATAAAATCACGGTTGTAAAATTAACCCAGTGAAAAATACGGGTTGGTGCATCCCATACTTTGTAACGTTTCAAGGTGGCTTCAGACATCACAACTCCCTGACATTAAAAAACACCCGCGAATAGCATGAGCCATTCGCGGGTAAGATTATTTATGCTTATTTCGCAGGTTCAGCAGGTGCGGCAGGCTTAACATCACCAATACCTAACAACTCTACTTCAAAAACCAGTACGCTATTCGGGCCAATTTTCTTTCCCGCGCCGAGTTCGCCATATGCCAGATCAGCTGGTATTACAAATTTAAACTTGGAACCGACACTCATCAGCTGAACACCTTCAGTCCAACCAGCAATGACGCGATTGAGCGGGAATGAAGCTGGCTGACCACGTTTGTATGAAGAATCAAACTCAGTGCCATCAATCAATGTGCCTTTATAATTCACAGTCACTTTATCCGTTGCTACTGGTTTATCACCAGAACCTTGTGTGAGCACTTCATACTGCAGACCACTGGCAGTAGTAGTTACGCCTGCTTTTTTTCCATTTTCAAGCAAAAAAGCTTTTCCT
>JAUZQJ010000083.1 GCA_030951045.1 Mariprofundus sp. | reverse complement strand
CTAGCGATATATTTGGATCGTTTGCGGCGCTAGTAAAACTGACACAAGTTTCGGAGGCAAAACAATGCGTGCACTGGATGATGTAACTAAGGATCAGCTACGTGACGATATCCCGTCATTCCGCGAGGGCGATAGCGTCCGCGTGAATGTTCGTATTATCGATTTTAAAGATACCAAAAACGGCGTGGTGAAAACCGAGCGCCTGCAGGCTTATGAGGGCGTTGTAATCGCACGTCATAATAATGGTATTTCAAGCAGCTTTACGGTACGTAAAATTTCCAATAATATTGGAGTGGAACGTGTGTTTCCACTGCATTCACCAATGTTGGAGAGTGTTAGCGTTATTCGTCACGGTCGTGTGCGTCGTGCTAAACTCTATTACCTGCGTGAACTGCGTGGTAAGGCAGCTCGTATTCGCGAGCGTCGTTTCTAAGTTTTATTATATTAGGTTTAAAAAAGGGAGCTTCGGCTCCCTTTTTTTGTTGAAATTATATTTTATGAAAGGTTTAATGTGACTTTGTTTTAACCGCTATTTAATTTAACGTTTATAATTGCTTGAGTTGTTAATAAAAATAAGTCAGTCTGGCGACCTGAATTTATTTAGGGATATTCCTAATGCTGGGAGGCATATATGTTAGGTGAGTTTATTGAAGCATCCATTGATTTTACAAATGCTGACGTTTGGCAAATGTACGGCGTTCTGACAATCGTATTTTTTGGGATTGCTGTCATGATGTTTAAAGCATCACTGAAAGACGATTAAGTTAATTAATTTTTTAATATAAAAGGGAGGATTGGAATGAAGCGTTTAATGATGTTAATCAGTGCTGCGGCACTGCTGAGCCTGAGCTGGACTGCTGCATCTGCTGTGGCAGCGGTACATGATGGAATAAGTGGTGGTGTCGGTGATGCTGCTAAAGGCCGTATTATATTTGATAGTGGTAAGGGTGATGATGTGCCTGCCTGTGCTGGTTGTCATGGAACAGGTGGTATGGGCTCTGATGAAATGAGTACGCCTCGCCTTGCTTATCAAGTTAGAAAGTATATTTGGAAGCAGTTGGAAGATTTCGCTTCTGGTAAGCGTTGGGATAATAAAATGTTCCAGATGAACGATATTGCCAAGGCTCTGACCAGGGAAGAGCGTCGTGATGTGGCTGCTTATGTGCATACACTGAAGACTCCTACCTTGGGTTCTGATCTGGATGCTATGCGTAGAGACGGTTCTGACGATGGTGAGGCAATTGGTGTTGTGCATAAAGGTAAGATCATTGCTGAATATGGTTTGCCTGATCATGGTGTGCCTGCATGTATGAGTTGCCATGCATTCCACGGCCGTTCTGCAGGCAATATGTATCCGGCTATTGGCGGACAGAAATATGTCTATCTGAAGCATGAACTTGAGGCATTCCGTATGGGTGCAACCTCACCATCATCTGAAGACAACATGGACTCGCGTGATAACGATCATAATGCTCAGATGCGTAAAGTTGCAGCAAATATGACTGATGAAGATATTGCTAACGTAGCGGCGTTCCTGACAGTGGCTCGTCCATCAACTGGTGGTAACCCATCTGCACCGCGTCATTGATCTAGATTAATCATTGATTCGATAAAATGGGAGGCTTTGCCTCCCATTTTTTTTGGTTTGTTATAGTGAATAATATCACAGATGATTTTATCTATATTGCAACCAACAACAAAAGGGAGGCAGTGCCTCCCTTTTGTTGTTGGTTGGTTGGTAATGTGGAGGCGATGTCGTTAATGAATGTTAATCAGTCTGAAGGTGATGTTTTAGGCACGCCGGACCTGGCATTAGGGCACGGCTCTAAAGCCGCGCTTCCAAATCTTGCTGCATACGTAATGTATTGTTGTAGTTTGTATGGATTAACTCATAAAGAGTGTTGGGGTAGCATTTTTATTGGTTGTTTGCTTTGTGAAAAGCGACAGGTTCTTCATCCGGGAATCTTACAGTGATGGTGTTGTTGAAGATTCCAGAGGTGTTGACCAGCAGTGGGCCGCTCCAAAATCCACCCAGCGCGATGCCGATGGTGTGCTCTTTAACGCCGGAGTATGGCGATATCAGTTTGATTGAGGGTTTGTTGTTGGGGAGTTCTATTTTGGCAGTTTCATCAGGGTAAAAGCGAATTTCTCCAGTGTTGTCGCTATTTACCCAAAGGCCTGATAGTTGCTGGTTGACGGCTTCATCAATAGGTGTTTCATTGGATTGAATGCAGCCTGATATGAGCAGACCTGAGAGTATGAAATAGCTATTTCTTTTCACTGTTTGCTCCGGATTTTGAATTGGTGACCAGCAATGCTGAGTTGGTCGTTGTCGATGTTTTTAAGAATAGTAACGGTTTCATTGCTAAACCCATGCTCATGCTGAATGGAAACAATGTAGATATAAAAATCACCACTAAAGCGCGGGTCTTTGCTTTTGGATGAAATATTGAATGATAAAACTTTGCCTAAGGTTGATTGAAGGTTTTCCATGCTTTTTTGCCATGCATCTTTGGGTGTGGTTGCAAAAAAAGATGGTTCAAAAAGTGTTTGCGCGGTGTTCCAATCTTGCGATTGAATGGCCTGGTGAAATTGTTTCAACAGGGCGTCGGCCTGTTGTTGATTGTCTGCCTGAATAAGACATGACGGTAATAGAAAAAGACAGCAGAGAATAGCAATGAAACGACTGCGCATGTGGGCCTCCTTGTTGCAAAGATAGATTGATGACGGATAATGCCGACCCTATGACAGATGACACTAAACACCCACTAAAAACTGGCGAAAAACTTTTATTTATTGTCGCAGGTATATTTATACTGTTTGCTACAATTGCCTTTGGTATTATGCAATATGTAATGGCAACGAGTGACACTCCCATTTTTGATCAGAAAACACACTATAACCTCACTGCAGAAGGTAATCAGGGTTCTTTGATTTTTCGGGAAAGTGCATGTACTGAATGCCATCGCGCCATGCGTGGTGGAACCAATATGGGTAATAATCTCGATGGTATTGGTAATAAACGCGGATTAAAATGGATTGAAGCCTTTTTGAAAGATCCCGAAACTGTATATGGTCATGAGACAATGGATCATGGACCAAAACCCAAACAGGCTTCTTACGTGGCTGAGATGTCTGAACATGACCGTCATCTGATGGCAATATTTTTGTCTGAATTGATTTCAGAGCAGGGTTCGGCTTCATCATATGTGCCGCCTAAGGGAGATTCTCCGTTTATTGACTCTATGGTTAACACCTGGGCTCCGAATGAGTGGAAAGGTAAATATAAAGATATACGAGAAAAACCTGCAGATTTAATGAATGAAGCAACAACAGGAGTGAAATGATGCAACGCCAGCCTTGGGAAGATCCGGAATATATCAAATATACCCTGTGGTTCGTATTTGCATGTATTATATATAGTATCATTGGCTTTACGTGGGGCGCTTTGATGGGCGGAATTCACGAATTCAGACACTTTGTTGACCATCGTATGCATGGTAATTTGATCGTACGCGCGCATACCCATATTAACCTGCTGGGTTGGGTTGAGATGGCTATTTTTGCAGCTGTGTATTATATCGTTCCTCGTCTGGTACAGCGGCCAATTTACAGTCTTAAGTTAGTGAAATGGCATTTCTGGATTCATAACTTTGGTCTGATTGGTATGGTTGTGTTCTTTACTGCTGCTGGTGTTGCGGGCGGCATTGCTTCTGAGCACGTCTCTCCTGCAGAGGTTGAAGCTATTGTAAAACCTTGGCTTGCTACCATGGGCATATTTGGTTCTATGGTGCTGTTGGCTAACTTTATCTGGGCCTACAATCTATTCCGTACATGTTCCAATAGAGACAAGGGTTAATGATGTTTAAGTTAAGGAAGCTGTCACTATTGCTGTTGTTGTCATCAGTATTGCTGTTGTCGGCATGTGATGATCTGGACTTTGGTGTTGGTGGTGGTGGGGTGTTTACTGTTGGACAGGATGTGCCGTCCTTGAGAACCAAAACATTAGCTGACGTTGGCGGAGATATGTCGAAAATCACCAGTTACCGTTACCCTGATCCTCGTATGTATCAGCTCTCTTTTGATGATGCATTGAAAACAGGTAAGCCCATCATTCTGGAGTTCGCAACGCCGGGTCATTGTACCCAGTGTGACCAGCAGTTACAGATGCTGAAAGTAGTGATGGATACGTATGAAGGTGAGGTTCTTTTTTTACATATGGATCAATATTATAACCCTGAAGCGTACAATGCATTTCAGGTGCGTGGTGAACCTTGGACGTTTGTAATAAATGGACAGGGTAAGGTGCAGCATATTGCCCCCGGTCGTATGTTGTACAGTGAATTGATGCCTGTGTTGAAGACGTTGTTGGGAGATGGCAAGGATGGCTAAGTCGTGGAGAGAGGTTGAATGCGAGTTGCATCCGGATAAAAGCGGCATCTTATGGGATTTGTTGTTGTATGTGCCTACTGTATTATTTCTCATTCTATGGGGTTTGAAGGTTTGGTATGGTACTGATGATCAGTGGATGGGCCAGGGCTTAATGTTTCTTGGTTTTTTCTTCTTGCTGGTTGGTGGCGGGCGTATTTTTCGCCGCCTGTTGTTGTTGCCGTCGGTGCCTGTTGCATTGGATGTGCGCAAAGAACAAATTACCTTCCGTCTGAAAAATGGAAAACGCCGTCTCTTGATGAAGAATTTGCGTTTCTTTTCAGACAAAGCAGGCAAGTCATTTGGTTTGACAGGTGTGGATGATGCTGGTGCAAAACAGCAGTATGTATTTCATAAAGGGCAATTTACTGCTGAAGATTATGCTGCCGTAATCAAGGCATTGGAATTTTATAAATAGCCTTGTTCGGCGGCTTGGTAAAAAAATCATCATTACACCCACGTATAAACGGTGTGGAGATGATGCTTTTGATGTTTGGCTCCTGCATTGCGGCACTGTGCCTTCCATTCAGGTCTACTGCTGAATGGTTGCTTTGCGAGTTTAACTTACTTGAGGCGACGGCTTCTGAGAATATCCCAGGCCATCCAGCCTACAAGCAGTGCTCCAAGGCAGACTACAGCAATGATGCTGATGACTTCTGTCTGTTCGTCAACCAAGCCTCCAATGAAGATATGGACGGTGTAACCGAGGATAAAGAGAGAGGCGCATCCGCTGATGCCGTAGATAATCAATTCACGCATAACTGAATCATGAAAGTTATTTTACACACTGGCAATAGTAATTAATAACCTTGAAGGATTTATGGGGTTGACACCCATGGGAAAGATTACAATACTTGCGAAGTATTAAAATAAATTCATATTTTCTTAATAGGGAGAGGGCATGAAAAATTCAATATGGTTAATTATCGTAGCGGGTTTCGTAACTGGAATGGGCAACGGCTCTGTATTCACCATTGCTACACAGTTAGCAGTGGGTCGCGGACCGTTTCCTGAAGCTGGTTTGTGGGGTTCGGATGCATATTCACCGTTTACCTTCGAAGGTTTCGGTAACTGGGTGATGATTGTGTTTGGTCTGGCGTTCGTCTGGATTCTGGCTTCAGCACTTAAATTGCATGCAGTTAACGAAGGTTATCAGAAAGAATAATAAATAAATCTAGGTAGGGAGAGTAATATGGCTGGTTTTGCATCAGTATTGGGTATTATTTTGGCGTTCTCGAGCATGTGGTTTGCATGGTATTTGTTAATGCCGGGTCAGCATGACGAAGAGCATGATGATTAATATCGGTTGTAATTGGTTTTAAGTTTTAAGTATATTAAAAGGGGAAATACATGATTAAATATCTGTTTGCGAAAGAGAAGGATATTCCTGGCGGTACTGCAGCAATCTTCTTCAGTTTTTCGGCAATTATGTGGTTTATTATTGGTACGGGGATCGGTTCGTTTAATGCGGCCAAGCTAGCGTTTCCGGATTGGTTTACACATTTATATGCTCTGCAGTTTGGTCATATGCGCCAGGTGCATGTGCATGCTGTAATTTTTGGTTGGATCACCGGTGCATTCGCTGCATCAGCGATGTATGTAGTACCACAGTTGGGTAATACCAAGCTGTGGTCTGAGAAGCTTGGTGTTTGGAACTGTTTCTTATGGAACGTCGGCCTGGCACTTGGTTTGTCAACATTGTGGTTCGGTATGACTTCAGGTCGTGAGTATTCTGATTTCATCTGGCCAATTGATATATATATTGCGTTGGTAATGGTGTTGCCACTGTTTATTAACATCTTTATGTCTATTGTTACACGTCGTACACAGGGTATTTATACTACGAACTGGTTCTTCGCCGGCTCGTTCTTTATGCTCATCATTGTGTTCCTGGTTGGTAACGCACCAGAGTTCTTC
>JAUZQJ010000082.1 GCA_030951045.1 Mariprofundus sp. | reverse complement strand
GGATGATAATGCTCATCAATCTCGGCAGGTTGAAAATCAATATGAATAATGTGCTTGTCACGGTCAGCATTCCACAGGCGTGGATGATATTCGACCATATCGTAACCGAGAGTAATGACCAAATCAGCCGCATCGAGTGCACAGGCAACAACATCCCTGGCCTGAAGTCCTATGGTATAAAGGCAATAGTCTGCATCTGCATCCACACAGCCCTTGGCCATAAAGGTATTGATGACACCAACACCTGTGACTTCACAGAAACAGCGCAGCTCCCGACTGGCATCATGGCGTGCGCAACCGTTACCAACCAACACGATTGGTCGTTTGGCATGCCTGAGCATGCTGAATGCTTTTTCTACTTCTCCCGGCTCTGCTACCGGGCGATGAAAGCGACGAGGCTGCATGGGTTGTGCATCCGTCTCCTGTTTAGCGATATCTTCCGGCAGTTCAATATGGCATGCGCCGGGCTTCTCACTGCGTGCCAGACGAACGGCTTTGCGCACAATCTCGGGGACTGATGAGGGATGCAGAATCGTTGTTGCCCACTTGCTCACAGGTTTGAACATGGCCACCACATCCATAATCTGGTGAGATTCTTTATGAAGCCGAGTTGATGCGCCCTGACCGGTTAATACCAGCATGGGGGCGCGATCCATATTGCCATTGGCGACACCGGTAATCAGATTGGTTGCACCAGGGCCTAAGGTACCCAGACACGCCGCCGGATTACCGGTCAATCGGCCATAAGCTTCGGCCATAAATGCGGCCCCTTGCTCATGTCTGGTTAGAATGAAACGAATCGAATCGGATTGCTCCAGCGCGATCATAAAGTCGGCATTCTCTTCCCCTGGCACACCGAAAATGTATTCAATCCCCTCTGTTTCCAGGCAGCGAACCAGTAATTCCGATGTTTTCATAGTGAACTCCTTTTAAACGATTCAAAAACTTTTTTCACCGCAGTGGACGCAAAGTACGCAAAGGGAAGTTAAAATATTTCGAGGCGACTCATCGATGATCTGATTTTTACTCTGCGTAACTCTGCGTCCTCTGCGGTAAATGATTTTGACTTTATGCAATACTTGCCGAATGAATGATGGTCATCTTTTCGATCTGCATATCGTGCATGGTGTGTGGAATGCCTCCAACACCGAGCCCCGAATGTTTTAGACCTGCAAATGGCATCCAGTCCACTCTAAAGGCAGTGTGGTCATTCACCATCACCGCTGATGCATCAAGGCGATTAGAAATGTAGAGGGCCGTATCAATATCACGGCTGTAAACCGATGCCTGAAAAGCGACTTCTAATTCATTGGCATCATCAATGGCTGAGTCGAGCTCATCAAATGGATAGACAGCAACAACTGGCCCGAACACTTCTCGTGTAGAGATAGTCGCATCGTAAGGAGGATTATATAAAACGGTGGGGGCATAACAGTGATGATCAAGCCGATCTCCACCACACAGCAGTTTAGCCCCTCCTGCAATCGCTTCTTTAACCCATAAATCAATCCGATCCAGCTCTTTTGCTCTAATCAGAGGCCCCACCTCCGTTAGTGCGGATAACGGATCCCCTACCGTCATTTTCTTGGCCAGATTCGCCATCTTATCAGCCAATTCACGTGCAATCGATGCATGGGCGAAAATGCGTTGCACCGACACACATACCTGTCCGGCGTGGTAGAAAGCCCCTTTCATCAGGCCGGGTAAATGTTGATTTATGTCGGCATCAGATGTGATAATAACGGGGGCAACACCGCCATGTTCCAGTGCACAGCGTGTACCGGCAGCGAGTTTTGATCGCAGATACCAACCAACGTTAGCACTGCCTATAAAACTGAAGAATGCCACGCGGGGATCGGTAACGAGCGCTTCTGCCAATGATGTTGATGTAGGCATGATAAATTGACACCAATCCTCTGGTAGCCCCGCCTGATGAAACAGACGCACCAGACGATAACATGATAGCGGCGTGTCTTCTGCCGGCTTGATAATGACAGGGCAGCCAGAGGCAATGGCGGGGCCAATTTGATGCGCGATTAAATTCAGTGGGTGATTGAATGCGCTAACAGCCACCACCACACCAATCGGTTCTTTTTGCATCAGCGCCATACGATGACGGGATGCAGTATTCAAACCCAAAACCGGAGCGTGGCTGCTATCGGTGCGCAAGCTATCGATACAGATACGGATACTGTCAATGCAGCGCACCATCTCAACACGAGAGTCTATCAGCGGCTTACCGCCCTCTTCGGCCGCTCCGCGCGCCAGTTCTTCAGCCCGCTCTTTCATCAGTTCGATTGCCCGTTCGAGCATAGCAATGCGTTCAGCCACAGGAATCCAGCCCTTTCTGTTGGCAAAGAGCGTGTGTGCCTTGGTCAGAGCAGCCTCTACAACAGCCTTATCTGCCGTTGCCACTGTAGCAAGCAGTTGATCATCGTAGGGGGATCTGACTTCCAGTACATGATCTTTAGTTTCAGTTACGCCGGAAATCATTAATGGGTAATGTTCAACATGATCGTTCATCATTTACTCCTTTGCTTTGCCGTGCGGAAATCCATTTTCTGTTTCCGGGTGCAGTTGATGCAGGCCGGTGCTGCTGCTATCGGATGTGACCACGCGTGCGTGCCTGCGTTGCAATTGGCGTGGATGTTTCACCCCGCAGGAATGCGCAATAACGCCAACATCATGCAACATATTTTCGACATAATGCGCCACTCGCACCGATTTGTCCTGCGGATCTAATCCGCGCTGTAATCTCTTTTGATGGGTAGTAATGCCGGTCGGGCAGGTATTTTTATGGCACTGCATGGCCTGAATACAGCCCAACGCAAACATGAAACCGCGCGCCGAAACGATGAAATCCGCCCCCATACACAGCGCCCATGCCACACCCGACGGTGTAATCAGCTTGCCCGAACAAATCACCCGCACACGATCACGCAGCCCATAACCGACCAGATGATCAATCAGCATCGGCAGACTCTCTTTCAACGTCATTCCCATAAAATCCATCAACGGTTGCGGCGCCGCTCCTGAACCGCCGTCGGCGCTATCGAGTGCAATAAAATCCGGCGCAGATTGATCGCCGCGCCGCTTGATTTCATCAAACAAATGATCCAGCGCTCCGCAACCGCCCAACACCAGTTTGAAGCCGACAGGTTTACCGGTGACCTCACGAATGTGAGCGATCATATCCAGCAATTCGCCCGGGCTATCGATATCGACATGCCGATTCGGGCTGATCGAATCTTCACCGGCCGGAATACCACGAATGGCAGCAATCTCGGCGGTAACCTTAACCGCAGGTAAGATGCCCCCCTTACCGGGTTTGGCACCCTGGCTGAGTTTGATCTCAAACATTCTGACCTGTTCAATCGCGGCCAATGCAGACAAACGTTCATCAGAAAGATTACCATCGCTATCCCGCACACCATATTTGGCAGTACCAATCTGCATGACAATGTCGCAACCGCCCTCCAGATGATAAGGCGATAGTCCTCCTTCTCCGGTATTCATCCAGCAACCGGCTTTGGCCGCACCGCTGGAAAGCGCCTGCACAGCCACTTTGGAGATGGCGCCATAACTCATACCGGAGATATTGAACAAGCTGCCGGCTTCAAACGGGGTACGACAATCAGTGCCAATTACCATCGCCCGGGTTGGCACAGCATCGACATCCAGGGTGGGATAAGGGCAGTTGACGAAAGAGATACTACCGGTCGGGGTCAAATCACGCGTTGAACCGAAAGGGATGGTGCTGTCCTCATTTTTTGAGGCCCGGTAAATCCATGATCGCAGCGCCCGGTTAAATGGCATCTCTTCTCTATCCATCGCGAAGAAGTACTGGCGAAAAAAGGTGCCAAGGTGTTCAAACAGAGACCGAAAGCGGCCGATAAGCGGATAGTTTCTGCGTACTGCATATTTAGTTTGTGTGATATCAATGATAAACAGGATAAGTGCTGTCAGTAATGCGCCGGCGATGAGGGCAAGCAGAGCAACAGATATCCAGCTATAGGCTGTTTCGATGATGTTTTGAGACATGGTGCTCCCCGGTAGAATCTATTTTCTACACTCTATGTCCGGAAAACAATGTGTTTCTTACACGGTGGGGCTTACCCCATGATTATACCCCAAAGCTGACAGACACTTACAGAGAGCTAAGCGGGCTCTGTGCATAATAACATGCACGTTCGAGGATGAGATACCATAGGTTAGACAGATATTAGCGGTACTTTCACCATTTATTTCGCGCAGAATAAATATCGTTCGCTGCTGTTCACTTAAAGATGAGACACATTGCATGAGATGTTGTTGGAGTTGATTGTTTTGTGCCTGACGGTTTGGGGTGTCGTGATCACTGTGTCCTGTTTCGAGCCAGGAACCATCTGCGCTAAAATAATTTGAGTTGGGATCATTTTTAAGTTCACTGATCAATTTTCGATCACGTACTTGTTTGCGAATATAATCTATCACCTTATGTTTGAGAATACCGGTTAGCCAGGTTCTTTCAGTTGAGTCGCCATTGAATGTTGATCTCAAACCACCCAAAAGTGTCTCTTGAACCAGGTCAAAAGCTACATCCCTGTCCTGCACCTGCTTCATGGCATAAACGAAAAGGTAGTCGCCATAATCTGCCAGCCATTTTTCCACCTTTTTATTATCTTCTTTCAATCATAATCTCCTGTATTGATTTACCATAACGCTAAAATATGTGGTAACTGACGGACGTGGATTCAAAAGCATCAGCTTGGTCCGTTACCAGATGACCTTACTCTGCAGGAAAAAGAAATCGGCATCGCTACTGCTACCACTCTGTGCCATATAGCCACCGGCAAAGAAGTGGCTGTAGCCAGCCAGCAGGTTTACTGGCCAGTTGTGCAGCTTTGTTGAGACGGTGACATCAATTTCACTGCCGACATAGGCATTGGTTGCAGTAGTACTGTTGCGCACAACACCGGCGCCGGCATTGTACCATGCATCGCTGCCGGTATGCGCCAGCCAGAAGCCTTCCCAGGCCAGTCGCACGGTCATTTTCTTTGTTGGCGTCCACTTCAGTGCCGATTCGGTATTGTGGATATTCTGTAGCGAAAAGAGATCCATATAGCCGTAATAGGCATGATTTAGCGGGTAGAGATTATCAAAGGTGCCGTGTGTGCCATCGGTCGGATTGCTGTCACCGCTGCCGTAGTTGTAGGCAAGACCCAGATGCAGCTTCGGCTGCAGCATACGACCGGCACCGGCATGAACAGCATAGGCGCGATGGCGCAGATTGGCGAAGCGTCCAGTTTGCAGCATCAGTTCCGTATCGACATCCCAGCCAGCCGCCTTATACGCATAGCGCAGGCCATAGGTCTGCACACGATCTCCGACATGGCTATTGCGTCGTAGCAGTGTGTAGAGCTCAAACTGACTATCCGGAATCGACATCTTGTCGGTCAGATAGGTACCATAAAAATGGCTGTCGAACATACGATTGCCCGTTAAGGTATGGCTGTTGATCTGTCGCGGGCTGACCGGCACCAGTTGCGAGCTGAACAGATCAAGCACGCGGCCGGGCATCAACTGCTGACTGATACGCACACCGTCCCAGACGCGGGCGGTATTGACCCACTCCAGTGAAGCGACCATACGTTGCGCGCCGAGATTAAATTTCTGGCGGCCAATGCGCAGATGCGTGGCAAAGTCATTGCCCCGAGCAACCTCGATATAGCCCTGATGCAAGTCAAAGCGATCTGCAAAGATATTCGGCGCCCTGGTATCGTTGACGCGATTATCGAGAAAAGCGCTGTTGACGCGCGCATCCTGCCCCTCAAGAAACAGCGTCCAAAGATCGCTCTGATGCACCTTCAGATGCAAGCGCAGTTGCGACAGCAGATAATCCTGCGGATCGGTCACGCCGGGCGCACCGAGTGCAAAGCCCTGTTTCCATTCGTAGCGTAACCTCAAACTGCCGCCTACGTCCCACTGCAGCGCTTGCGACAGACCACTCTCTTCCACTTTTTCACCGGCCGTCGCAACCGTCACCGGCAACATCAGCAGCACTGCAAGGGTAACTGTAACGAGCGTCCTGAGTGTCATCAAAGCGGATACTCTGTGGTACTGATGCACCGGCAATTGTTGTAAAAGAGGGAGGCTACGTTTTGTAACCTGATTGAACGCCATCGTTCTGCTAATACCATAGCTTATTTCCGATTAAACCAGTGATGCTGATGCGGGCTACCTCCTGCCGGCTCAGTCCTGCGGCTCCGGCAAGTAGTCGTGAAAACTGACCTACCCGCCACAAGTGGCCACCTGTATAGGTATCGCGCGCCTCCACCATCGATGACATGATAAACAATGATTGTAGCAGCGCTTCAATGTGTTGCATCTATAATTCCCCATCCATGGTGTATTTATAGTGGAACTCTGTCGGCAGCAATGACGCTGACATTAGTTTGTGATGCTTGAATATGGATCGATAAAAAATGCCCCAGCTCATCGTCGGTTGTCAATTAGTGTGCCGGGACGCAATTCATACAGTGCGGGAATAGAGCCCCCCCTGCATTGTTACCGAGTGAACATTACCATCGATCGTGACTGCTATACGCTTTGATATACTCCTTTGGGAAGAGTTTCGATCCGATGCGAGGGATAGGAACGTATCGGCCCGAGCCCCTTCCATTCGACAGAGAGAACGGTCATGGACATTCATACTATGTTATCAATTCACGCCATAGGTTGTTTCGTCACGCTTCTGTTTCCATACATAAGTGGAATGAACAACTTCTTCAGTCGGAACAAAGAAGGTCACCAGATCAAATGCTCCTACCGCCGTTCGGCCTACAGTGTGCACAACACCTTTGACGGTTCCATAGGTCAGACCGACAAGCACATTGCTGTCACTGCTTTCGTTTATAATATTTTTAGGTATCTCTCCCCAGCCTGTAACACTGTTAGCCAACCCACGGGTGAATTTTGAACCGCTATCGGTAGCATAATCACCAGCCATTGCTGGTGTCACAGCAAACATGGCAATAGTAAAAATAGTCGCTCCTGTTATTTTATATAGTTTCATCATGCACCTCCTGCTTCTTTCACCCCAAACACACGCGTTGTCGGGATCTGTTCGGTAAACACTGCTACCTTGCATCATTCGTCGACGGTAATATTGAAGCATTACATTATCTGTTCCTCATCATAGACGAACATCCGTTTGTAATATTTCATCAAAAATAACGACCTCAGCGTTATGGAAAAAGAGATATTGAATAGTGAATTATGGACTGCGGTTGCTGTCGCTATTGCTTGCGGCTCAGTGATCGGCTTTGAACGGCAGTTCAGAGGCAAGGCTGCAGGTGTTCGAACAGGCATACTTATCACGATAGGGACAATGATATTCGTTTTTATGGGTAGCCATATGGATGGCTCAAGCGTGGATGCCAGCCGGGTCTTAGGTCAGGTTGTGACAGGCATTGGCTTTCTCGGTGCTGGTGTGATGTTCAATCAGAACGGAGTGGTCAATGGTGTAACAACAGCCTCCGTAATCTGGGTATTGGCAGCAGTCGGTTCCATGGCCGGCTTGGGTTATATCTATTCGCCACTACTCTTATCACTACTCACTGTACTCATTTTAAGTGCATGCTCTTCGCTGGAACATAATTTTGCATGGTTAAGACGCGGGGAATACAGCGACAACAAAGATACGCCCTCATAAAAATAATTAGCGCCCGATTGTAAGCTCAACATATTCCTGAATAATGATTCAAAAGGACACATGATGAAACAGCGATTCAATATTGCATGCCAACCTAAAGTCATACGAACAGCCACAAGGTTTGCCCTGATTGTCGGGCCTATATTGGTTCTCATCAACCACGGTGACGCGATTATCGACGGCTCCATGCATGCAGAAACGTGGCTAAAATCCGGGCTAACAATGATTGTACCCTATATTGTATCAACGCTATCCAGCATTAGTGCATACAAAAACTGCAACAAGGTATAAATGCAAAGCCGGTGAGCTGTGCAACGTGTCCATATCGGACTTTTGGCTAAAACAGGTTTAAATAGAAACTAGCGACGCCATCGAATTCCAGTGTAAGATACGCACGTCCTGAAAATAAGGCATGATGAATAGGTCTAAAGAGGAGTATGGATGCAGCAGCAGGTTACCGTTATCGCCATTGAAAAACGTGATGCCATTGTGCGTGGCAATCGCGCTAGTGCTTGCGGTGATTGCGCTGGCAAAACTTCCTGCAGCACTATCGGGTCATGGAAAGAGCGTTTCATCGAACTGCGTGTACACAACAGTGTCGGTGCAGGCATTGGTGATCGCGTTTTGTTGGAAGTCCCCGATAGCGCTGTCATGAAAATCGCTTTTAGACTGTATGCTCTTCCCATGCTCGCGTTTATCCTTGCAGGACTTGGCATGCAAAGCATGGCAACCTGGTTGGCCTGGCCAGAAGTTGAGGCTGTTGCAGCACTATCCGGTTTTGCTGCGGTCATTGCGTATTATCTCTGGTATAAATTCTATCTATCCAGCCATCAAAATAATCTGGATGTGCAGATGGTACGGGTGATTCATTGCTCAACCCCCGATAACATTACGCTAGATATACCGCTGCGGCAGGTATCACCCTCTGATTAAAACAGATCAATAATAAATTATTTATTCATCTTTTATTCATCTGCAAACCGTACAAATCGCCCTGAATATTCATAAGGAGTTAAGATTGAGCCATATCAAACGTCTATTTCCAGTTGTATTTTTAATCACCCTATGGGGGTCACAAGCGGTCGCCATGCCTGAAAGCTTTGCTGATCTGGCCGCAGCGCAAGCTGATTCTGTTGTAAACATCAGCACCACCCAACACGCAAAAAAACGCGTTCAACAAGGCATGCCTCCGGGACTTGGTTCTCCACATAACGGCACACCATTCGATGAGTTTTTTAATGATTTCTTCCGTAATATGCCACAGCAACAGCAGGAAAAACACGCGCTGGGTACCGGTTTCATCATCTCTGATGACGGCTATATTGTCACCAACAATCATGTTGTCGATGGAGCCGATGAAGTCATTGTTAAAATGCGCGATGGCACTGAGCTCGAAGCGAAAGTCATTGGTGCCGATCCAAAATTGGATGTGGCTCTACTCAAACTTAACACAAAGGGACTCAAAGCCGTAAAACTCGGAGACTCCAAGAAACTACGGGTCGGAGACTGGGTTGTAGCTATCGGAAACCCATTCGGCCTTGAACAGACAGTAACCGCGGGCATCGTATCCGCTAAAGGTCGTGTAATTGGTTCCGGTCCTTATGATGACTTTATTCAGACCGATGCAGCGATCAACCCGGGCAACTCCGGTGGGCCACTGTTCAATAGTCGCGGTGAAGTTGTCGGAATCAATACTGCAATTTTCTCACGTAGTGGCGGCAACAACGGCATTGGTTTCGCCATTCCAATCAATTTAGCACGTTCTGTATTGGATGAGTTGCGTGAAACAGGCCATGTAACACGTGCACGTTTAGGCGTTCACATCACCGATGTGGATAAAGAGACCATGCAGGCCCTGAAACTGAAAAATCGTAAAGGCGCATTGGTTCCTCAGGTTGAATCAGGCTCTGCTGCTGACAAAGCGGGTATTCACCCCGGTGATGTCATCGTATCCATTGATGGTAATCAAATTGATAAAGCCCATGACTTACCTATTCGTGTAGCACGGCACACGCCTGGTGATAAAGTTAAAATTGGTTTAATTCGTGATGGCAAACTCAAGACAATCACCGTCACCGTAGAAGCCATGACGGACCCTGATTTGGCTAAAAGCGATACCTACAAAGACACCAACAAAGTCCGCTTGGGCATGCTTGTTGAAAACCTGACACCAGAACTTGCGACACGCTTGCAAACACGCGTTAAAAAAGGTGCTGTCGTTAAAAAACTGCAGCGGGGTATGCCTGCTGCTAGAGCCGGCATTCAAGGTGGTGATGTTATTTACCGGGTTAATGGTAAAGATGTCAATGATGTCAAAAGCTTCTCCAAACTGGCTGGTAAGTTTAACCCTGGTGAAGTATTGCGTGTGATGCTGGATCGCCGTGGAGATCAGGTGTTTGCCTTAATTAAACTGCCGAAAGCTGCAGGCAAATAGTCAAAACGCCAGATCCTGACTATGGCAATACCTCACATCCAACTGTTAAGTCGCAGGGACTGTTGTTTATGCGAAGATGCCAAGCTGGTCGTGGCCTCGCTCGAGCAGCAGGGTTTGTGCTCATGGGAAACCGTGAATGTAGATCACGATAAAGCGCTACTTATTCGCTATGGCATGGATGTGCCGGTATTGTTAATGAATGGTAAAGAGCTGTTCAGACATCGCGTGACAGAAGATGCATTGAAATCAACATTGGTGGAGATCAACAAATGAGCGACAGTTTGAGTGACGAATCATTGAATAGAGAAACAAACATGGCTTCACGCTGGTTCATGATTTTAGCTTTAATCGCAGGCATTAGTGCAGCAGTCTGGCTGACGCTGCCCGACGCCCCCGGGTCTATGGACAAGGGGTCAATAGCCAGTGACTTCCAACTACCTGATTTGGAACAAACGCTGCACTCACTACCTAAAGGCGAAGTGATATTATTGAACTTCTGGGCCACATGGTGTCCACCTTGTCGTAAAGAGATCCCCTCCATGGCCGCACTACACGATAAATATGCTCCGGATGGTTTGAAAATCATTGCCATATCAGTGGATAAGCGCAGCAGTGATCTGGCCAATTTCGTAGATGAATACAGAATGCCATTTCAGGTACTGCACGATGCTGATGGCGCCGTTTCACGTCAATATGGCGTATTTCGTTACCCTGAATCATTTTTGATCGGACGTGACGGCAAGATCTTGTATCATCTGGTTGGTGCTATGGAGTGGATGGACGCTCCGGTAACTAAAACCATTGAGGCCATGCTAAGCACATCTTCTACTGACGAAACGATAGCTGGTGACACAACAGATGGAGTGATGAATGCTGAAACAGCGCATTGAAGCGCTGCGTGTATGCTTAAAAGAACATAACTATCGTTACTACACCCTCGATGCGCCGATCATTCCCGACGCCGAGTATGATCGACTATTGCGCGAGCTTGAATCGTTGGAAACCGAACTGGGAGAACCCATCCCGACCGATTCACCAACCCAAACGGTTGGTGCTATTCCCTCGAATACCTTCAGGGCACGCGAGCATACGGAAGCCCTACTCTCCCTAGCCAATGCCTTTGATGAAGGTGAAGTTCAAGCCTTTGAACAACGCATCGCTGATGGGCTGGGTGATGCGTTCAATCAAGACACACTATTTATCATTGAACCCAAAGTAGATGGTTTAGCGGTCAATCTGCGCTACGAACGGGGCAGCCTTACGATTGCCGCAACACGCGGCGATGGCCGTTCCGGAGAAGATGTTACAGACAATATCCGCACCATCGCTGATATCCCCTGGCAGATGCACAGTGGAGAGATGACCGTTCCGGATCTCCTGGAAGTGCGTGGTGAGGTGTATATGTCCAAGACCTCCTTCAATGCATTAAATACCCTCCAACAAGCCAACGGTGCCGCTTCTTTTGCCAATCCCCGCAATGCTGCTGCAGGCTCACTCAGGCAACTCGATCCTAAAATTACGGCTAAACGCAATTTAAATTTTTTCGCCTATGGAGTGGGTGCCGGAGGCCGTGATCTGGCCGCAAGTCAATCAGAACTATTGGATCGATTGCACACCTTCGGTTTTGCCGTGCAGGAAACGGCCATGGCAAAAAACAGTAAGGAATTACTCGCCCGCTACCAGCAGCTAATGCTGCAGCGTGAAGCGATGCCATACGAAATTGATGGCGTGGTATATAAACTGAACAACTTCGACATGCAGCAGCGCTTGGGTGCAGTAGCACGCTCGCCGCGCTGGGCTATTGCACACAAATTCCCTGCCCAGGAAGTCGTCACCACAGTGAACGACATCATCTGGCAAGTTGGCCGCACAGGCGTGATCACCCCTGTTGCCGATATGCAGCCGGTAGCCGTGGGTGGTGTCACCGTATCGCGTGCAACACTGCACAATATCGATGAATTACAACGTAAACAGGTCTATGCCGGCGCCAGGGTAATTGTACGTCGGGCCGGTGATGTCATACCTGAAGTAGTGAAAGCCATCGATGTCGATGAAAACGCTCAGTCCCCTACCTTGCCTGAACATTGCCCTGTCTGTGCTGCCTCATTGTTTCGCGTTGAAGGTGAAGTGGCATGGCGTTGCAGTGGAGGGCTATCCTGCTCAGCCCAATTGAAAGAGCGCTTGCGCCATTTTGTATCACGCGGCGCAATGGATATTGAGGGATTGGGAGATAAGCTCATCGCCAAGCTGGTTGATGAAGGCAAATTAACGGATATTGCCAACCTCTACGAGCTTGATTTTCAGTCCTTAAATGCATGGCAGGGCATGGGTGAAAAGAAAATAAGCAATCTGCTTACCGCCCTAGAACAGAGTAAAACGCAAACATTAGCGCGTTTCTTGCACGCCCTTGGCATTCGTCATGTTGGCTCCGCCACATCAGCTGCTCTGGCTACGCATTTCGGCAGCCTTGATGCCATCAAGCTTGCCGATGAAGACGGACTGCTTGCTGTGCCTGATGTCGGCCCAGAAGTAGCGGCAAGCATTCGCAGCTTTTTTGCCGAAGCGCATAACCTGAATGTGATTGAACGTTTGCTGGAAAAAGGAGTCTCCCCCCAGGTCCCTAAAATACAGATGAATAGTCATCCGCTGTCAGGAAAAACTATTGTATTAACAGGCAGCTTTAGTGCTATTCAACGCAGATCGGCCCAGGAACAGCTGCGCGCATTGGGTGTGAAACCGGCATCATCGATCTCAAAAAATACTGATATTCTGATTGCCGGAGAAAAAGCCGGCTCCAAACTGAAAAAAGCACAAGAGCTGGGCATAGAGATTGCCAATGAAGATCAGCTACTGGCCTGGTTGGATTGGCAATAACGGCTTCGAGCCCCTTGCCAAGGCGAGCTTGAATCGTAACATGACCAACCTTATATAAGGTACTTGCACAACAAAAAAATATTTCGAGGTATCCACTTGGCTAATGCAACGCTTGATCTGAACAGTTTGGCACTTTTTTCCCGCGATGTACGCAAAGCACCAAGCTTTGATCGCGAGGAAGAGGCGCGTCTGGCGCGTTTGTGGCATGACAATGAAGACCGCGATGCAGCACGTCAGTTGGTAGTAGCCAATTTAAGTGGCGTATCTGCCATTGCCCGTGAATATCGTCATTTTGGTCTGCCTGAAATGGATCTGATTCAGGAAGGTACAATGGGCCTGATGCATGCGGTAAAACGCTTCGACCCGGAACGCGGCTTCCGCTTGATGACCTATGCATCCTGGTGGGTGCGTGCATCCATTCACGATTTTATCTTACGCTCCTGGAGCATCGTGAAGCTGGGCACCAATAAACTACAACGCCGCATTTTCGCCGGCCTGCAAAAAGCCAAAAATGCCATTGCTGCTATTGATGGCCGCAAAGCTGATGAAGTGGCTGCTGAATATGGCATTAACGGCAACGAATACCAGGAAACAGCCAATGCGTTCCTGCAGCGTGATGTCTCTCTCGATGCCGAGAGTGATGAAGGCGATGCCATGGTTCATGGCCTACCGACATCGGATGCAACACCTGAAGAGATTGCGGTCGCATCCAACTGGGAAGATCATCAAAAGTCGATTCTCCATACCGCTATGCAAACGCTGGCTCTGCGTGATCGCCAAATTGTTGAGCGCCGCCACCTCTCCGAAGATCCAGCCACCCTGAAAGATTTATCAGAGGAATTCGGAGTATCCATCGAACGTATTCGCCAACTTGAAGCGCGCGCCATGAAAAAACTCAAGGCAGCTGTAGCGCACTAAAAAACCACCTCATCCAATCATCAGATTGGCAGCCCGATGGGTTGCCTCTTTTCATTCAGTTCACTCCTTGTGTTGAACCCCAACCGCTCTCTTTTTTTTAAATCGATAAACGTAAACCGGCGTTTGATACAGGTCATCAACCCGAATCGTATGAACAGGCGCGACATCAGAAAAAGCAAAGGTACTGCTAACCAATAAGGCACGAACAGGTTGATCATCTAACAATTTCTGCTGCAGCACCTGCATACCCTCAGGATGCAAATAACAGAGTAGTAAAGAAGAGTTAGAGAAGTCCGCATCTAAAAAACTGGATCGGTAAATTCTAACATGCTGCATTCCGCACATGGCCACAACGATCCGTGAATATGCCCATGGCAACCACGACAACTCATATCCAATCAACTGCCGGTCAGGATATTTTTTTGCCATGGCGAAAAGCAATGTGCCCCAACCGGAACCAAGATCAACAACAGCCCCGTCATCAGCCTGCTCACTGGCTTTCAAAATAACCAAACGCACCTGTACCGAACTGGGCATAGGCGAGATTCCTGTTTTGAGTGTAAACCACAATATCGAGACTATGCAAAAGCTAATAACGGCAAGCACAACAATTTCAAACACAGGTTCAACCTCCTTTCCCCTCACACCAAAACGCTAGCTAATGGCAATTAACAGCAGAAACACTTATCCCAGCACCAACAAATAGATTGCACTACTTCTGCAAACCAATCCATAAAAACAGACGTTTTGATCTCACACATTAAAAACCACCCTTTTCATTCCGTACTGATGCCATCATCATCCGCAGCAGATTGAATGAAGAGGTACTATCGGTGTCAGAGCATTATTTAGCACAGGAAATTGAAGCCAAATGGCAGCAGCGTTGGGAAGCAACAGGCATTGATGCTGTTGCGGAAGATGATGCGCGTGAATCGTACTATTGTCTGGTGATGTTCCCCTACCCATCCGGCAATCTGCATATGGGCCATGTACGCAACTATTGTCTGGGTGATGCCGTGGCGCGTTACAAACGCATGCAGGGCTTTAATGTACTGCACCCGATAGGCTGGGATGCCTTTGGCCTGCCGGCTGAAAATGCCGCTATTAAACACAATCGTCCACCAGCCGAATGGACTTACGCCAATATCGATCAAATGCGTGTGCAGCTTAAAGGTTTAGGTCTCTCTTATGACTGGAGCCGTGAAATTGCGACCTGTCACCCCGAGTATTATCGCTGGGAGCAGTGGCTATTTACCAAGCTGATGGAGAAGGGCTTGGCTTATCAAGCCAATGCAGAGGTCAACTGGTGTGACCCTTTCCATACCGTGCTTGCCAACGAACAGGTAGTGGATGGTGTGTGCTGGCGTTGTGATACAGCCGTTCAACGCAAAAACCTGAAACAGTGGTTTATCCGCATCACCGATTATGCTGAAGAGCTGCTTGCAGACCTGGATACCTTGAGCGGCTGGCCTGAAAAGGTAGTCGGTATGCAGCGCAACTGGATTGGCAAATCCAGCGGTGCCGAAGTCTCATTCGGCTTGGAAGATAGCGATGCGACACTCGATATTTTCACCACCCGTCCCGATACCCTGATGGGCGTAACCTATATGGCTGTGGCTGCGGCACATCCGTTGGCCAAGAAAGCGGCTGAGTCGAACCCGCAACTCGCTGCATTCCTGGATGAGTGCAGCAAGATCTCCACCAAAGAAGCCGATGTTGAAACAATGGAAAAGAAAGGCATGGCGACAGGTTTTAATGCCATCCACCCAATCACAGGTGAACGTGTGCCTGTTTGGGTCGCCAATTTTGTATTGATGGGTTACGGCACGGGTGCGGTGATGAGTGTTCCAGCCCATGATGCCCGCGATTTCGATTTTGCTAAAAAATACGGTCTGCCTATCAAGCAGGTCATTCAACAGATTGGTAATGTTTGGGATATTAATGCAGCAGCATTTACCGAAACTGGCCTATTGATCAACTCCGGTGAGTTTGATGGTACACCATCAGTGCAAGCCAAACAGGACATTACTGCATGGCTGACGGCACATGAGAAGGGTGAAGAACGTACCCAGTATCGCCTGCGTGACTGGCTGGTATCGCGTCAGCGTTATTGGGGAGCCCCAATTCCGGTGATTCACTGTGATGATTGTGGTGCAGTAGCAGTACAGGAAGATCAGCTGCCGGTTGAGCTGCCAACACATCTGCAACCGACCGGTGGAGCATCTCCGTTAACCAATTGCGAAGCATTTAAACACGCAGACTGTCCAACATGTGGTAAGGCTGCTGTGCGTGAGTTGGACACCTTTGATACTTTCATGGAATCATCATGGTATATGAACCGCTACACCAGCCCGCGTGATGCGGGTGCGATGGTCAATGCCGATGCCGTAGCGCGCTGGGCACCCGTGGATCAGTATATTGGTGGCGTGGAACATGCCGTACTGCATCTGCTTTATGCACGCTTTTATCACAAGCTGATGCGTGATGCCGGACTATTCACATCAGAGCAAGGTGGTGATGAACCATTCAAGAATCTGCTCACACAGGGCATGGTCCTTAAAGACGGCACCAAGATGTCCAAATCCAAAGGCAACACGGTTGATCCAAAAGCGATCATTGAACGTTTCGGTGCTGATACAGCGCGCCTGTTCACCCTCTTTGCCGCTCCGCCAGAGAAAGAACTGGAATGGAATGATGCGGCCGTAGAAGGTTCATATCGATTCCTGAAACGCGTATGGCGCTTGCTGGAAAAGCTGGATAACGACGAAGGAAGTGAGGATGCAGCAGCGGTCAAAGCGATTCGCCTCTCCATTCACGCCACCATCAAAAAAGTCACCCACGCCTTTGAGCAGGGTTTTGCCTTCAATGTCGCTATCGCAGCCTTGATGGAACTATCCAATAGCTTGCAATCTTATGAACCAAAGGGTGAAACAGGTGCGGCAGCTTATCGTGAAGGACTACAGGCTCTGGCAACCATGCTGGCTCCATTCGTGCCACATTTTGCATGCGAGTTGGGTGAGAAGCTTGGCATGGAAGAAGTCGCTGTGATCAGCGCCTGGCCGGAAGTGGATGAAGCAGCCCTGATACAGGATGAAATCACCATCGGTGTACAGGTGCAGGGTAAACGTCGAGGAGAAATCACCATCGCTAAAGATGCATCGCAGGATGATGCCATGGCGGCTGCACAAGCAGATAGCGCCATCGCCAAATGGTTGGATGGCATGCAGGTGGTAAAAGTAATTCTTGTACCGGGGCGTTTGCTGAACATCGTGGTAAAACCAGCGTGAGAAAACTACTTTGGCTCCCGTTAATGGCACTGTTACTGACCTTGTCATTGGGAAGCTGTGGTTATCACCTGGTAGGCCATGGCGATGGTACAGGCGGTGCCATTCCTGCTGATGTGAAAGCAATCAGCCTGGTTGGCAACGCCGATGCAGCGTTATTATCTCAACTGCGTCAGCACTTACAATCGGATCGTTATGCTATTATTGATGCCAAGGATATTGATGATCTGACAACGCATGCTATGTTACATATCAACATCTCGCCACTGAGGTTTACACCCTCCACCTATGATGCATCAGGCATTGCAACACAGTATCGTATGATTTACACAGGCTCTCTGATGTTAGTGAAAGAAGGTAAAACTATCTGGCAAAGTGGTGCCATTTCAAGCCAGGGAGATGTCTATGTAGCCGGTGGCCCGACCAGTATTGAAGCATCCCGTGAGCGCCTCTTACAAGATCTGCACAAGCAGTGGCTATCTGATGCGGTAGGCCGCATACGCTCCGGCTTTTGAACATCATCCATGCGTCTAAATCCCGATCGCCTGTTACCTGTAGAACATCACCTCTATTACCTGTTTGGTGAAGATCATGATGTCTTGTACGAGGCCGCTGAGGTACTGCTAGCGGCCGGTGATGATGCGCATCGTATACGCGTAGATATATCCGAGCTTGCACGCATTGAAGAGGACTCCAAGAACCTGGGCCTATTTGGGCCATCCCGTTGTTATGCCCTGATTCGTAATGCCCAATCTGCTAATCCGAAACAATCTGCCCACCTGCTGAAATTATTGGACAACCTCTCCAGTGAACACCGTTTGATCATCTGCGCTCCCGGCGTGGACTGGAAAAAAGCGGTGCATAAAAAATTGAAGGCACGCTCATCCCTGCCGCAATGTGAATTTTTATTACCCGATGAATCTGGATTTCAACGTTGGTTGGAGCATGAACTTAAAAAAACCAAGCTCGATATCACGCCCGATGCACTGTTATGGATGGCAGAGAGACTCAACGGCATGCGATTGGCTGCTCGCCAGATGATAGAGCGGCTGCGCTGGTACGATGGAGGCGATGGCAAAGCGTTGGGGCTGGATGTGATCGGTGAATTGCTTGGAGAGCGGGCTCCCGAAGTACTCGAAGACTGGTGCCATGCGGTTGCCATGCGTCAACCAGAAGCGATCGGTCTGGCATCACGTTTATTACATGATCAGCAAGTCGCAGAAGTGCAGATGATATCCTGGATCGGCACGCGTATGCAGCAGATACTCATGTACGCCTGGTTTCAAGCACAGCGTGATAGAAACCCAATACAAGCTGCAAAAATATTTGGCGATGCGCGGCAGAAAGTCGCTAAAGAAGCCGCCTGCTGGCGAGGCTCTGAATTGACGGCAGCCATGCAACGCATCGTGCAAGCTGAAAAACTGGTGAAAGGTGCCTCGGTTGAAGATAAAACCGTTGTGATTGAAAGTCTTACTTTGGATCTCATTGACCAGCAGCGTTTGATGCCTACATGAGCAGCCCCGAACCCGAACATTCCACGAACTGGATAACATTTGAACGTCAGCATGTCTGGCACCCCTATGCCAGCATGAAATCACCGATCCCTGTCTATCCCGTCAAACGGGCCGAGGGTGTTTACCTTGAATTTGAGGATGGACGGCGCGTGATCGATGGTATGTCATCCTGGTGGAGTGCTATTCACGGTTATAATGTGCCTGAACTCAATGCAGCCATTCAGACACAGATAAAAGATATGTCGCATGTGATGTTTGGCGGTTTAACACACAGGCCCGCTGCAAAACTGGCTGAAAAACTACTCGAAATCACACCTGCCAATATGAATCATGTGTTCTTTTCCGATTCCGGTTCTGTCTCGGTAGAAGTTTCCATGAAGATGGCATTGCAATTCTGGCAAGCAACAGGCAAACCGAAAAAAAACAGGTTACTAACCATTCGCTCGGGGTATCACGGCGACACCTTTGGTGCGATGAGCGTCTGTGACCCTGATTCCGGCATGCACCATCTCTTCTCCAGCATCCTGGCTCAGCAACTGTTTGTCGATGCCCCAAACGCCACATCCGATGCAGAGTGGCATGATTCTCATATTGAATCCTTTGCATCGACTATCAAAACGCATCACCATGAACTAGCCGCAGTCATTATCGAACCCATTGTACAAGGCGCAGGCGGCATGCGTTTTTATGCACCTGAATTTTTGCGGCAGGTGCGAAAACTCTGTGATCAATATGATCTATTGCTCATTGTGGATGAAATCGCCACTGGGTTTGGCCGTACAGGTGCCATGTTTGCCTGTGAACATGCCGGTATCGAGCCGGATATCATGTGCGTCGGCAAAGCACTGACCGGTGGCTATATGAGCCTGGCTGCCACCCTCTGCTCAGCACAGGTATGTGATGGCATTCATCGCGATGGCTCTGGTGTGTTGATGCATGGCCCAACATTTATGGCCAACCCATTAGCCTGTGCAGTAGCTCTGGCCAATTTAGAATTACTGCTCGCCTCAGACTGGCAACAGCATGTATTGAATATCGAAGCGCAACTTCATACCGAGCTACGTGCCTGTAAAGATGTTGATGCGGTTGCCGATGTACGCATTAAAGGCGCAATCGGCGTCATCGAAATGCATCAGAAAATCAATGTCGAACAGGTACAAAAAGAGCTGATTGAGCAGGGTGTTTGGCTGCGCCCATTTGGCAAGCTGCTATACACCATGCCTCCTTTTATCATATCCGAAACAGAGCTTCGCCGCATTACTTCAGCCATCACCCAGATCTGCGCTAACGCTTAAATACTGTAGCTGAGACAAAGAGCGCGCTCATAGGGCAATCGCATTAAAATAATAAAAGAATTTACCGCAGAGGACGCAAAGTTTCGCAGAGTAAACCCATATATTTTAATATGTTAGGATTTCTTGCCTAAGACTTACTGTAGTTATCTGGTGAATACATCTACTTTCACAAGGGTCGCCTTTGGCTTACTTTGCGTCCTTTGCGGTGAAAAAATACTGAATAAGCTGTAAAATATAGGGTGTTTTAATACGATTGCTCTGAAAGCGGCCACCTTGGAGCTGGATAAAACCGGTCATGAAGCGTATATTGGATAAATTCAGCACGTCACACGCACAACAAGGAGGCTGATATGTTCTTGAGAAAAGCAGATAATGGCGATCTCGCGCAGGTCGTTGAACTAAGTCAACTCACAGATCCAAACTCATCATTTGTTACCGTGCAATTCCAGGCCGGTGAAGAAGTCGGTGATCCAGAACCTGTAGAAAAATCCGATGTAACATTTGCATCCGGAGAAGCACTACCAAAATGCTGGATGGATCCACATTACAGAATGCATTTCTAATAACATTAGAAACATCAAAAAAAGCTGGCGTTTTCACGTCAGCTTTTTTGTTTTCTACGGCTTTTTCAATGGGCTGGCATGCAGACCACATTCAGCCACAGCATCCTCACGCTCCCACCACCAACGTCCGGATCTTGGATCTTCACCGACAGTAATCGATCGGGAACATGGTTCACAACCAATGGATGGATAATGTTGATCGTGCAGCGCATTGTAGGGCACATCGTTGCTACGGATATAGTCCCACACCTCTGATTCTGTCCATTCAATCAAAGGATTGAACTTCTTCAAACCGAAATGGGCATCATCTTCCACGGCAGCCATATCCAGACGCGAATCAGCCTGCTCCCGACGCACACCGGTGATCCATGCTTTTTGACCGGCCAAAGCGCGTTTTAAGGAATGAATTTTACGCACAGCACAACACTGTTTGCGATTCTCTACCGACTTGTAAAACAGATTGAGGCCTGATTCACGAACCATCGCTTCTACTTCAGCTGCATCCGGGAAATAGACTTTGATATCCAGACCATATTTTTCACGACAGGCATCCATCACATCGTAAGTCGCCTGTGGCAAACGACCTGTATCAAGCGTGACGATCTGGATGGATGGAGCATGTTTGCTGATCAGATCAACCATCACTACGTCTTCAGCACCAAAACTGCATGCAAAAACTAACGCGGAACCATATTCGTTCTCTGCCTGCTTTAGCAGGGCAATTGTTTCATCCACTTTTACTTGCATCTTCACAACCTCTACTTCAAAACCAATAAAATCTTTCACCACAGAGGACTCAGAGTGACGCAAAGGAAAAACAAAACCATATAAAACAGCACAGCTTACTTCTCTTTCTTCCACTATGCCTCTGACTTTACTCTGCGTAACTCTGCGTACTCTGCGGTAAATCTTTGACTATTTGCCTATCAGACCTTTTTCCACGTTGTGCCGCCCGGGCTATCTTCAAGTACAATGCCATCGGCAATCAATGCATCACGAATGGCGTCTGCACGGACAAAATCACGGGCTTTTTTTGATTCACCACGTTCAGCAATCAATGCTTCAATCCGCGCCACATCAACATCACCACTCTTAAACCAGGCTTCTGCGTCATGCTGACCAATAGCCAACAGGTTAAGCATCGCCTTGAACTGGGCAGCAAGATCACTGACATCAGCACCCTCATTTAAAGCCTTGTTCAAAGCACGATTGGTATCAAAGAGTGCCGCCAGCGCTTCAGTAGTATTGAAATCATCATTCATGGCGTTGGTGAAAGCAGGTGGAATGAGTGACTCAGACATCTCACATCTTCCATCTAACGTCTCACGCTTGAATCGCCGTAGCGTTTCATACAGTCGATCCAATCCGGCTTTGGCAGCATCCAAGGCACTATCAGAGAAATCCAATGGTGAACGATAATGGGTGCCCAGGATAAACATGCGCAATACTTCCGGGTGATAGTTTTTTGTGACTTCCCGAATGGTAAAAAAGTTACCCAGTGACTTGGACATTTTCTCAGCATTGATATTTACAAAGCCATTATGCAGCCAGTAACGGGCAAAACTGCCATCGTTGGATGCGCAGGCCTGAGCAATCTCATTTTCATGATGCGGGAATTTCAAGTCCATACCGCCGCCATGAATATCAAAGGTATTACCCAGGTGCGAGCAACTCATGGCTGAACATTCAATATGCCAACCAGGTCTACCCTGCCCCCACGGTGAATCCCATGCTGGCTCACCCGGCTTGGCCATTTTCCACAACACGAAATCGAGTGGGTCACGTTTGCTATCATCCACATCCACACGTGAGCCCGATTCCAGGTCATCGATATTTTTACCCGACAGCTGACCATAGTGGTCAAAACTGCGCACCGCATACAACACATCTCCGGATGAAGAAACATAGGCGTGCTTTCGCGCTACAAGCTCGACAATCATCTTCACCATATCCGGCATATGGGCAGTAGCACGCGGTTCATGACTTGGCGGCAAACAGCCCAGAGAACCAATATCTTCCTGAAAGGCAGCAATCATCTCATTGGTAAGTTGATGAATATCAATACCACGTTCAGTGGCCCGTTTAATAATCTTATCATCTACGTCGGTGAAATTGCGCACATAGTTCACGTCAAAACCAAGTTCAGTGAGCCAGCGATGAATAACATCAAACACCACCATCACACGCGCATGACCAACATGACAATAGTCATAGACAGTCACACCACACACATACATACCCACACGATTAGGTTCGAGAGGTTCAAACAGTTCTTTACGACGATGCAGGGAATTATAAACAGACAGACTCATAGGGGTCACGCCTCCTGAGCAGCTAGCCGACGCGCATGTTCGACTCTGGCAACAACGCCTTCACTACCTAAGAATGTGACAACAGAGGACATATCAGGGCCATGCAGAGCACCGCTTAATGCCACACGCAAGGGCATAAACAGCGCTTTACCTTTACAGCCGGTCTTCTCTTTCACAGCAGCCGTCCAACTCTTCCATTCCGAATCAGGTTGCCAGGCATCCAATGCCTGTTGATAAAAGGCTGTGCCTGCTTCGCATAACACCGACAACGCTTCAGGCTCCAGAGCAGCATCGATATCCAGCAGACGCTGAAACAGTACAGCATCTTCAACACGTTCAAGATTTTTCTCAATCAAGGAGGCAAAACTTACCAGCCTGTCATGCCCTGCATCCGGTACATGCAGCAGGAGCAACGGAATTAACAATTCGCTATCAAGCTCATGCAGCAGCCGCGTATGCCAACGCCACATATCTTCATCCAGCCATTTAACGGAGCTGGTGGACACATGTTCAGCCTCAAAATGATCAGCTAAAGCCATCGCAGTGTGCGCCTGTTCCGGCATGTTCGGGTGACCCAAACGCCCCATGGCTTGCACCAGCGCTCCGGGCAAGAGGCCTTCTTCACGCAATTCAACCACACTGTGACTGCCACTACGTTTGGAAAGTTTGGCACCATCCTGACCCAGCAACAGACCATGGTGCAGGTAATGTGGAGGCGTATAAGCTAGCTGCTCTAGCATCCAGACCTGATAGGCCGAATTGGTCAGATGATCATCACCACGCACAGCATGGGTAATGCCATCGAGTGCATCATCAATAGCGTTGGGAAGCAAAAAGGTAAACGAACCTTCGGAACGCACAACAACCGGGTCATCGAGATCACGCTGTGCAAAACGGATATCGCCATGCAATAGATCGGAAACTACAACTTCTCCATCATCAGCATGAATACGTAAGCGCCAGACAAAAGGCTCCGACTGTGCACGCGCAAGTGATTCTTCATCACTGAGCTGACGACAACGCCCTGCATAACGCGGAGGTAAGCCGCGCGATGCAGCCAGTTTACGATCCAGATTTAATTGGGTTTCACTGCAAAAGCAGCGATAAGCCATACCTTTCTCTGCTAGCTGATCCAGCGCCTTGCGATGGTTATCTGCATGTTTCGATTGAAACAGTACATCACCATCCCAATTCAAACCCAACCAGTTAAGATCGAACTGAATGGCATCAATATATTGCTGCTGAGAACGATCCTGATCGGTATCCTCAAAACGCAGCAAAAAACGACCACCGTGTTTTCTCGCGTATAACCAGTTGAGCAATGCAGTGCGCACATTCCCCAAATGCAATAGTCCTGTCGGAGATGGTGCAAACCGGGTGATTACCTGACTCATGACTATTTACCCCTTCCTTTAACCGCCGGTTTATCCTTCATAATCACCATATACTCATCCGGATGAACATAACCAAGCTCACGATGCACCAGCTCTTCAAGTGCGCGCGGATCACCTCTGAAGCGCAGCACCTCTTTAGCTAAGCGTTCACGTTCAAACTTCAAGGCCGACAGTTCGGCCTTTAGTTGTTCTAACTGAACTGATTCCTTCTGATATACCAGATAACCATGATCGGAAAAAATTAGATTCCAGAGCATATAACTTAGCCCGATCACGCCAGCAATCCAAAACAACCATTGGCCTAAACGTTTTCCCACGTTAATGCTCACTCAGTGGGTATCAGCCTCTGGAAAACGTAGCAAGACCAGCGAAACGTGCAGCACTGCCAAGTTCTTCTTCAATACGCAGCAATTGATTATATTTGGCCATACGATCTGAACGAGAAGCTGAGCCGGATTTAATCTGACCGGTTGCCATGGATACAGCCAAATCAGCAATCGTAGCATCTTCAGTTTCACCGCTTCGATGACTCATCATACAACGGTAACCAGCATCATGCGCCATATTCACAGCGGCAATAGTTTCAGACAAGGTGCCGATTTGGTTCACTTTCACCAAGAGCGCATTGGCAATGTTTTTATCAATGCCTTCTTTCAGAATAGCAGGGTTGGTTACAAACAGATCATCACCAACCAACTGCACGCGATCACCTAGCTTTTCAGTGAGCAGCTTCCAGCCATCCCAATCATTTTCATCCAGACCATCTTCCACGGAGACCAATGGATACTGACGACACAATGAAGCGATCAGATCAACCATACCAGCTGAGTCCAGCTTGCGATTACCTTCACCGGCTAATACATACTGACCATCATGATAAAATTCAGAAGCAGCCATATCCGAACAGATCACAACATCAGAGCCAGCTTTAAGACCGGTTTTTTCAATCGCTTCCAGAATGACAGTAATACCTTCTTCATTGGAACCCAAATTTGGCGCAAAACCACCTTCATCACCGACAGCAGTCACATGACCAGCGGCTTTCAATACAGATTTCAGCGCATGAAATACTTCCGCACCCATATCCAGCGATTCAGCAAAGCTCGATGCACCGGCTGGCGCGATCATATACTCCTGAAAATCAATACTGTTGTCCGCATGCGAACCACCGTTGATGACGTTCATGCATGGTACTGGCAGCAGGTTTGCATCTGCACCACCCAAATAACGGAATAGTGATTGGTTCTGTTCAGCAGCTTGTGCTTTGGCCACTGCCAGAGAAGCACCAAGAATCGCATTAGCACCCAAACGCGCCTTGTTCGGCGTACCATCCAGTGCGATCAGCTTATCATCAAGACCCTGTTGATCTGCAGCATCCATACCCTTTACAGCGCCATCAATCTCACTATTTACAAAGGCAACGGCCTTCCTTACGCCTTTACCACCCAAACGGGAGCCGCCATCACGCAACTCAACCGCTTCACGGGAACCTGTGGATGCTCCGCTTGGAACTGCGGCACGGGCAAATGCTCCGCTGGATAGTTTTACATCAACTTCTACAGTCGGGTTGCCGCGCGAATCAAAAATTTCTCTAGCGTGTACATTTACAATTTCACTCAATGTGTTTCTCCTGGTCGACCCCATTGTCGACGATGATACGTTCTAATATTTATGAATCAAATGTTCACAAACGGCGCGAAATGTACGCAAAGGAACATTACACGTCTATTAAATGTGGGAAAGCGTTACGAAAACCAGTTTTTTCATTCAGTTTCTTTACCTTTTAGCATCAAACCACTCAAATCAAAAGTTACGACTTCACAACCTCATCAATCTGTTTCAAGCTTGTCAGCACTTCAGCCAGATCAGCCAGCGCCAACGAATTCGGTCCATCCGACTTGGCCTGATCCGGATCCGGATGCACTTCCATAAATAGCGCGGCCACACCCGTTGCTACGGCTGCCCGTGACAATCCCGGTACAAATTCACGATTGCCTCCTGTTGCGCCACCCAAACCACCCGGCTGCTGCACAGAGTGGGTTGCGTCATACACCAGCGGCGCTCCAAATTCGCGCATTACCAGTAAAGACCGCATATCTGATACCAGATTATTATAACCGAAACTTGCACCGCGCTCGCATAACATAATATTAGCGTTGCCAGTGGCATGCGCTTTTTCCAGCACATGCTTCATATCCCAGGGCGCAAGAAACTGTCCCTTTTTGATATTTACAGGTTTACCGGCAGATGCCACCGCTTCAATAAAATCAGTTTGCCGACACAAAAATGCCGGTGTTTGCAAAATATCAGCGACTTCAGCCACCGCTTTCACCTGATACGTTTCATGCACATCGGTAACACCAGGCAAACCCAACTCATCTTTCACCCGTTGCAGGATACGCAAACCTTCATCAAGGCCCGGGCCACGAAAGCCATCTTTACTGGTGCGGTTGGCTTTATCAAAGCTTGATTTGAACACCAACGGCACGCCACAAGCATCAGCAATCGCGGCAATGCGCTCTGCTGTTTTCAGCGTAAAGTCTTCACCTTCAATCACACATGGTCCAGCGAACAGCACCAAAGGCAGATCATTGGAAATGCGCAGCCCGCCAACCGCTGCCGTTGCCTGTATCACGTCAGATTGCATCATTGTTCTGACGCTGCCTTGCTAGCACCAACAAAAGCAGCAAATAACGGATGCGGCGCATACGGGCGTGATAAAAACTCAGGATGAAACTGACAGGCCACAAACCACGGGTGCTCTTTCACTTCAACCACTTCCACCAATGAATTATCCGGCAAGGTGCCCGCCACAACCAAACCGGCTGTTTCTAACTGTTCGCGATAGGTGTTGTTAAACTCATAACGATGACGATGACGTTCACGAATTTCACTCTGCTGATAGGCATCAAAGGTATGCGTGCCTTCAATCACACTACAGGCATAGCCACCGAGCCTCATCGTGCCACCCAGATCACTATCAGAACTACGCTGAATACGCGCTCCTTCCTGCTCCCATTCTGTCATCAGAGCAATCACCGGATGTTTGGCACGTTCATCAAATTCACTACTGACCGCACCTTCAAGGCCTGCAACATTGCGCGCAAATTCAACAACAGCCAGCTGCATACCCAGACAAATCCCCAAAAAGGGTACTTTGTTTTCTCGTGCGTAACGAATAGCGGCAATTTTACCTTCGGTACCACGCTGACCAAAACCGCCCGGCACCAAAATGCCATCCATATCAGCCAGACAGTCAACACCGTTCTTTTCGAGCGACTCGGCATCAATATAATCAATTTTCACGCGCACTTCATGCGCCATACCACCATGAATCAATGACTCATTCACAGATTTATAGGCATCTGCCAGTTCGACATATTTGCCAACCATGGCAATACGCACTTCCTGTTTCGGTTCACGAATTCTACGGCAAATGTCTTCCCACACCGATAGATCCGGTTCGTTATCTTCCATGTCGAAATGTTTTAATACTGCCGAACCTAAACCACGCTCATGCAAACCAAGCGGCACAGCATAAATGGTATCCATATCCAGTGCATCAATCACAGCCCCCCTATCCACATTACAGAACAGGGCAATTTTATCTTTCTGACCCTTGGGAATCGAATGCTCGGAACGGCACAGTAACACATCAGGCTGAATACCGATTTCACGCAGCTGTTTAACCGAATGCTGCGTAGGTTTGGATTTAATTTCACCAGCTGAAGCGATGTAAGGCAATAGCGTCAGATGAATATAGGCGGTGTTCTTCCTGCCCAAATCAAAACGCAGCTGACGAATCGCTTCCAAAAATGGCTGTGACTCGATATCACCAACCGTGCCACCAATCTCAACCAGCGCAATATCCACATCATCAGATCTCAGTGATAGAATGGCACTCTTAATCGCATCGGTAATATGTGGAATCACCTGCACGGTTGCGCCCAGGTAATCACCACGGCGCTCGCGGCGAATCACCGATTCATAAATACGACCGGTCGTGAAATTGGAACGTTTGGACATAGTCGCATGCGTAAAACGCTCATAGTGGCCCAGATCCAGATCAGTTTCGGCCCCGTCATCGGTAACATACACTTCACCATGCTGAAACGGGCTCATGGTACCGGGATCCACATTGATATAAGGATCAAGTTTCTGCATGGTGACACGCAGACCACGCGCTTCAAATAGCGCTGCAAGGCTTGCCGCAGCAATGCCTTTTCCAAGCGAAGAGACAACCCCGCCGGTAACAAAAATAAATCGTGTTTTCTTACTAGAATTATTATCCATAACGGCGCCGCAAGTTATCAGAATCGACCATCACTAGCCACCACATTTACCCAATCCACTTACGTGCGTTACGGAACATGCGTAGCCACGGGCCATCCTCGCCCCACGCTTCAGGACTCCAGGAGAACTGACTGCTACGGAACAGGCGTTCCGGATGCGGCATCATGATCGTAAAACGACCATCCGCTGTAGTAAAACCGGTCAAACCATCCGGAGAGCCGTTAGGGTTATGCGGATAGCTTGTGGCAGCGTCCCCATCAGCGCCAAGATAACGCAATGCACTAACGGCTTGGCCAGCCTGCTCATCACTGTCGAACGAGACACGCCCTTCACCATGCGCCACAACCAGCGGCAACTTGGAACCGGCCATGCCAGCCAGAAAAATCGATGGCGACTCCAGCACTTCAACCTGCAACAATCGTGCTTCGAATTGTTCAGAACGGTTACGTTCAAAATTCGGCCAGTGCTCTGCCCCCGGAATCATGGACTTCAAACCGGACATCATCTGACACCCATTACAGACACCCAAGGCAAATGTATCGGAACGATGGAAGAAATGGTTAAACTGATCACGGGCTCTTTCATTATAAAGTACAGAATTCGCCCAACCGCGACCGGCTCCCAACACATCACCAAAGGAGAAGCCGCCACAAGCCACAAGGCCCTGAAAGTTTTCCAGATTAATGCGCCCTGCAATCACATCGGACATATGCACGTCGGTACAATCAAAACCGGCACGATCAAATGCTGCGGCCATCTCAACCTGCCCATTCACACCCTGCTCACGCAACACAGCCACTTTTGGACGTGGACTATTGGCGAAATCTGCGCAAATATCTTCAGCCGGATCAAAAGAGAGATCAGCGAACAGACCGCTATGCTGTTTGTCGGCAATGGATTCAAAAGCCTCTTTGGCACAGTCGGGGTTATCGCGTAAGGACTGCATTCTGAAACTGGTTTCTGCCCAAATCTGCTGTAGCGATTGTACGTCGGCTTCAAACAGCGTCTGTTGTTCATGTTTCAACACAAACGCAGTGTTTGCTTCCGGGTGGGCAATAATGTGGGCAACATGAGCCAGACCAGCATTGCTCAACCTGGACAACACCGTTTCGCGCTCAGATCGTCTGATTTGAATCACAGCACCAAGTTCTTCGTTAAACAGGGCTGAAATCACGTCCTTACCCAGTGCTTCCAAATGTACTTTAAGACCACATCGTGCTGCAAAACTCATTTCAGCCAGCGTGGCAAACAGACCTCCATCAGAACGGTCATGATACGCCAAAAGCAGCCCTTCATTGTTCAACTGCTGGATCGTTGAAAAGAAGGCTTTCAATAAAGCGGCATCATCCACATCAGGCACATTCTGTGCAGTCTTGCCATACACCTGAGCAAGGGCAGAACCACCCAAACGGTTTTTACCATCGCCCAGATCCAGCAGGATCAGATCGCTATCACCCTGCCCCAGTTGCAATTCAGGCGTCAGGGTCTGGCGCACATCAGTCACTGGCGCAAAGGCAGATACAATCAAGGAGAGTGGTGAAATCATTTCGCGTGTTTGACTGTCGCCATTTTCATCTTCAATCTGCCAAACCGATTTCATCGACAACGAATCTTTACCAACCGGAATAGAGATACCGAGCGCCGGACACAGCTCCATACCCACAGCTTTCACTGTCTCATACAGGCGCGCATCTTCACCGTCATGACCACAAGCCGCCATCCAGTTGGCCGAAAGCTTGATATCACCGATCTTTTCAATGGGGGCCGCCGCCACATTGGTCAACGCCTCTCCCACCGCCATGCGTCCTGATGCCGCAGCATCCAGCACAGCAATCGGAGTACGTTCACCCATACTCATCGCTTCGCCTGCATAACCGCTATAATCACGTGTGGTCACTGCCACATCTGCAACCGGCACCTGCCACGGCCCCACCATTTGATCACGTGCCACCATACCTGTGATAGAGCGGTCACCAATCGTGATCAAGAACTCTTTACTGGCTACGGCAGGCAGTCGCAACACACGCTCAGCAGCTTCTTTCAGATCAATCGCAGTCACATCGAGCGCTACAGATATTGCAGCCTTATGCGTCACATCACGCGTCAGCTTCGGGGCTTTACCAAGCAGCATGTCGAGAGAGAGATTAACCGGCTGATCATCAAGCTGTGGATCATTCACTACCAGGTCACGTTTTTCTGTGGCATGCCCAAGCACCGCAAACAGGCAACGTTCGCGCTCACAAAGCGCGGTAAACAGCGCGCGTGATTCCGGCGCAATCGCCAGCATATATCGCTCTTGTGCTTCATTACACCAGATCTGCATCGGGCTCATGCCCGGCTCCATATTGTGAACTGCACGCAAATCAATCCAGCCACCGCGCCCTGCATCATCTACCAATTCAGGTACCGCGTTGGATAGGCCACCGGCTCCAATATCATGAATAAACAGAATCGGATTGGCATCACCCATCTGCCAACAGCGATCCAACACTTCCTGACAACGGCGTTCCATCTCCGGGTTACCACGTTGCACTGAGTCAAAATCAAGCGACTCTGCATTAGAACCGGTATCCATGCTTGAAGCAGCACCGCCACCAAGGCCGATCAGCATGGCAGGGCCACCGAGTTGAATAATTAAACTGCCTTCAGGCACATCATTTTTATGCACATGGCGCGCATCTATATTTCCTACGCCACCGGCTATCATAATCGGCTTGTGATAACCGCGTAGCTCTGAGGCATCAGCATCCTTAGATATATCTTGTTCATACGTACGGAAATAACCGCACAGATTCGGACGGCCAAATTCATTATTGAATGCCGCAGCTCCAATAGGCCCATCTATCATAATATCGAGCGCGGATACAATGCGATCAGGTTTGCCATAATCGATCTCCCATGGCTGTTCAAACTCAGGAATACGCAAATTGGAAACAGAAAAACCACACAAACCAGCCTTTGGTTTGGAGCCAATCCCTGTTGCACCCTCATCGCGAATTTCACCACCGGAACCTGTCGCAGCACCTGCAAAGGGAGAAATAGCTGTTGGATGATTATGCGTTTCAACCTTCATCAGAATATGCATCTGATCATCATGAGCGCGATAGTGCGCATCGACATCCGGATAAAAGCGTTGCGATGCACCGCCCTCAATGACCGATGAATTATCACTATACGCCACCAGCGTGCCTGTTGGATTCAACTGATGCGTATTACGGATCATCGCAAACAGGGAGCGTTCCTGTTCTTCTCCATCAATCACCCAGTCAGCATTAAAAATTTTATGCCTGCAATGTTCAGAGTTGGCCTGAGCAAACATCATCAGCTCTGCATCTGAGGGATTGCGCTTAAGGGCTTTGAAGTTTTCCAACAGATAGTCGATTTCATCTTCAGCCAACGCCAGCCCCAACTCACGGTTAGCGACTTCTAAAGCCGTGCGACCACTACCAAGCATATCGATTGTGGCTAAAGGTGCTGCTTCATGATGGGCAAACAACTGAACCAACTCATCCACATCATTCAACACGGATTCTGTCATGCGATCATGTAGCAGCGCCGCCGCAGCCACATGCTGTTCATGATTAAGACCTGTAATATCATAGGCAATGCCACGCTCAATACGAAGCAACTCAGGCAAACCGCACAAACCAACAATATCAGTCGCCTTGGATGACCAGGGGCTGATCGTACCAACACGAGGAACAACAAGCGTCAAATTATCAGACAGATGATCACTAAACAGCTCAGGTGAATGACCAAGCAACACACTCAACTGCTCAGTATGCTCTGCTTGCCAGCCCTCAGTCACTTCAGCCATATGAATAAAATTCGCTTGCACATCAATCACAGCAATGCCCTGTGCCGCAAATGCCTTAAGCAATTTATCACGTCGAAAACCAGGCAATGCATCCTGCCCTTTTAAAGTAATGATCTGAGTGGAGGAGGTGGCTGTAGTCATCTCCGCACTCTAAGATATAGACGCCGGAAACCAAGCATAAAATAGAAAAAGGCCCCATACACCCAAGTTTACAGTTACAATGGCTTCAAATCCTGAATAACCATAATCCGCAAATATTCAAATTGTTTTTACTAGCATTCTGTTTGACACCACCCTACAGTGCGTCGTGCAAGACATGGTTGTTGTAAGTGTTTGTTGACCAATCCAGAAGCTTCTTCTCGGTTTTCTCAGTAACAATCTTCATTCAACATGCTGCTAAAACAAAGATGAGGTACCAGTATAATGGCTACAGGAACAGTTAAATGGTTTAACGACACTAAAGGTTTTGGATTTATCGCACAGGATGACGGCGGAGATGACGTATTCGTTCATTTCTCAGCAATTCAGAACGAAGGCTTCAAGTCTTTGGCTGAAGGTCAGAAAGTTGAATTTGAAATCGAAGATGGTCAGAAAGGCCCACAGGCTCGTAACGTAATCGGCCTGTAAGACAACACAACCAGGAACCTATTCCTAGCCTCGCCTGTAACAGGCGGGGTTTTTTTTGGCCTGCATTCCAGATCAACTCCACACATTCAAATCGCACGCGTGCCAGCAGCATCCATCACCAGACAACCCGGCTCGTCAATGCCCATGTCAAACCACACAGACCACATTGATTCTTGAGGCATGACCAAGCCTGCGTCATGATCCCCGCATGAAAATTGTAACATGGAATGTAAATTCATTAACTGTTCGCTTACCGCATGTGCTAATGTTTCTTGAGGAAGAGAAACCTGATGTGCTGGCCCTACAGGAAACCAAGACCGTGGATAGCAACTTCCCCTATGAAGCTATCGAGGCCGCCGGTTATCACGTCACCTTTTCCGGACAGAAAACATATAATGGCATTGCGCTGTTAAGCCGATCACCAGCCTCCGATGAAGTTATGGATATCCCAGACTTTTCTGACCCCCAACGCCGTTTGCTTGCGGCCACCATTGATGGTGTGCGTATCATCAACATCTATATCCCCAATGGTCAGGAGGTAGGGTCAGAAAAGTACGACTACAAATTCCGCTGGCTGATTGCTTTCCGAAACTTCCTCAAATCAGAACTGACTAGACATCAACATGTGGTAGTGCTCGGTGATTATAATATTGCTCCAACAGATCTGGATATTCACGACCCTGATCGTTGGACTGGAAAAATCATGTGCTCAGATGCGGAACGAGAATGGTTTCAGTCACTGCTCAAGCTCGGGTTCACAGACACTGTCAGACAACTGTACCCTGATCAGCCCATGCATAGCTGGTGGGACTACCGTATGAACGCATTCCGCAGACATTGGGGCATTCGTATCGATCACCTACTCGCCACGCCATCCATGATCCCTACTCAAGCCGGTGTCGCGAGCACATACAGAGCGCTGGAAAGACCCAGTGACCATGCCCCTGTTTGGGTCGATTTCACCCAAGAACGCTGAAAAAAACACTGCCAAAAAAACTATTCTTCAATGTTTTCAAGCATTTGACTGCGCCTTTACCTATCTCTCTTCTAACACTATCCTCGCCACTTAGTTTTTGAGTAGCGGAGTGTTTATGCTGCAACGTTTATTTGGGTTTTTTTCCCGTGATATTTCCATTGATCTTGGTACTGCCAATACGCTGATTTATGTGCGTGGAGAAGGCATCGTGCTTAACGAACCGTCTGTTGTCGCCATCCATACAGGCGGAGGCAGAAACCATCGCCGTGTCTTGGCCGTAGGCACAGATGCCAAACGCATGCTGTGCCGTACACCCGATAGCATTCAGGCCATCCGCCCGCTTAAAGACGGTGTGATCGCTGACTTTGTAGTGACCGAAGAGATGCTCAAACAATTTATCCGCAAGGTGCATGACCGCACGTGGGGCATTCATCCACGTATTGTGATTTGTGTGCCTTATGGCTCTACCCCGGTTGAACGCAGAGCCATTCGTGAATCTGCATTATCCGCCGGCGCACGTGAGGTATATCTTATCGAGGAACCGATGGCTGCGGCTGTTGGTGCCAATTTGCCGGTCACTGAAGCATCCGGATCCATGGTCGTGGATATTGGTGGCGGCACCAGTGAAATCGCTGTCATATCTTACGGTGGTATTGTTTATTCCCGTTCAGTACGTGTGGGTGGCGACAAAATGGATGAAGCCATCATCAATCACTTGCGCCGCAAATACAGTCTGTTGGTGGGCTCGCCTACGGCAGAAAAAATTAAAATCAATTTAGGCAGTGCATTCCCACAGGAAACACGTCGTGAAATGGAAGTCAAAGGTCGCGATCTAATTAATGGCGTGCCCAAAGTACTTCTGCTGGATGACTCTGAGATTCTTGAGGCATTAACTGAATCTGTGAACGCTATTATTGAAGGCGTAAAAGTCTGTCTGGAAAGAACCCCGCCTGAACTGGCTGCAGATATCGTCGATAAAGGCATTATGCTGACCGGTGGTGGAGCGATGCTGGTTGGCCTTGATCAATTGCTGCGTGAAGAAACAGGGCTACCTGTCACCATTGCTGAAAACCCACTGGATTGCGTAGTGTTGGGTAGTGGCCGTGTATTGGAAGAGCTGGATCGCATGCGAGGCGTTCTTTTCGAGGAGTAAACATATGGATGACATAATCAATATATCATCCATGGTCTATTTCCCCAGCCATCACTCATGATCTTTACAGAACGAAGCCATAAACTGTGGCTCATCGCGGTATTACTGATCGTACTTTTCGGCATCTCCCGCTTGTTTGCAGGCTCATCAGCGATGTTAAGCATGTGGCCAGCTTTAGAGGTCCTGCATGCACCGGTACAATGGTGGCAATCGGTTGACCTCTGGTTCATTGATCGACAAAAGTTGCAACAGCAATATCTAACACTTGAAAAGAAAGCTCAGGATCAAGCGGCTGTCATTCAGGAAGTAAATAGTCTGCGTGAAGAGAATCGACAGCTCAGAAGCATCCTGGAGATTTCAGATATTATTGGCTATCGCTGGCATGCGGCCAAAGTACGCGGACGCAGCCCGGAGCCAATGAGCCAGCGTTTGATTTTACAGGTTCCCGACGTCTCAAAAGATGATGTTATCGTGTCCAGCGAAGGTTTAGTTGGCCTAGTTGATACTATTTCACCAAATCACGCCACCGTGAGAACCATATTTGATGCTTCACTGGCGGTACCTGTCACAATTCCAGGCACACAGCTTGCAGCGCTCGCACGCGGCCAGGGTGATAGTTTGTCGATTAACTTTATTCCTCTTGATATTGCCCCACAAAAAGGTCAGGTATTTTATACCAGTGGAGCTGGCGGCCTATTCCCTGCTGGCATTGCCGTTGCCGTCATTACCAATGTTCAACCCATTCCAGGGCAACTATTTGCCAACGTATCTGCCAAACCCATTGCACACTGGCAACATGACAGCTGGCTAGCTGTTGCATCACAACTGCACTCCATTCAAACATTTACCTCACCATGATCATTATCACGATCATTCCCTTGCTTGCCCTTGTAGGAATCAGTTTTAATCTGGCTTTTTCCACAGCGATGAGTCAACCGGACTGGGCATTGGCACTGCTACTCGCCAGCCTGCTTGCGCACCGAAACAACTGGCTATGGGTATTACCCTGCGCCTTGATTCATGATTTGATTCTGTATTGGTCATTTGGCACCATGGCACTGATTTTGGCAATCATTCCATTGGCAATGATTTACCTGGACCACCATCTTGGAGCTGGTCTCCCTCAACGCATCCTACTGATGCTCGTTGCGATAGCAGTTTTGCCGGCACTGGGTTGGGACTTACAGGCATCGTTGCTAACGCTATGCCTGTGCGTACCTGTTTGGCATATATTGACGAGGCAATATGCTCAACAAGCAGCTTGAAATCCGTCAGCGCTTTAATGTGCGCATGGTCTGTTTTTTTGCGACCACGCCTGTTTTCTTGGGCCTGCTGCTGTTTCAAATTATGCAGTTGCAATGGTTTGAACATGAAAAGTATCAATTGCAGTCCGATCAAAACCGTCTGAACATCATTCCTCTCTTACCAGTCAGAGGTGAAATCATTGATGCCCAAGGCAAAGGCCTGGCTATTAATCACATTGATTACAGAGTTACATTAATTCCGGAAAGGGTCAAAGACCTAGATGCAACGCTGCATACACTTGCTCATGCCCTGCACTGGACAGATGATAAAGTCACCCTGCTCCACAAGCGTATTAAGCATACACGTCCGGATCGATCCGTTTTACTGGATGATAAGTTGAAATGGTCGGATGTATCACCACTGTCAGCCCGACTACACCACTACCCCGGCATCAATGTAGAAGCAGGCAGCTATCGCCAATACCCCTTTGCAGAGCTCACCTCACATATCATTGGATATCTTTCACTGGCCAATGCAGGGGATGTGGATGATGGATTTTTACCATCTGAATTCATTGGACGCACCGGCATAGAAAAATCTTTTGAGACCTCGTTACATGGACACCTGGGCCACCAGCGTGAAGAAGTTGATGCTCTTGGACGTCGCATTGCGGTAATCAACAGCAAACCATCAATCATGGGAGAAACCGTTCAACTGGCCCTGGATGCGGATATCCAACAAGCAGCTTCCGATGCGCTTGGTGAGCGCACCGGCGCAGTGGTCGTTATGGATGTTCACTCCGGCGGCGTCATTGCCTTGCTAAGCAAACCAGGTTACGACACCAACCGGTTTATTACCGGGCTTGAGTCAGCACAATGGCAATCCTGGCTGAACAATCCGGAAAAACCATTACTAAACCGTGCCACACAGGCAGCCTACCCTCCTGCCTCGACGTTTAAATTAGTGACGGGCCTGGCAGGTCTTGAACACGGCTCCCATCTGGCAGAAGGGTCAACATTTTGCCCCGGTTATATTGAATTTTCAGACCGCAGATTGCATTGTTGGAAACGACGCGGTCATGACAGTGTCAACTTGCATAAGGCACTGGTCGAATCTTGTGACGTCTATTTTTATCAACTGGCGGACCAGCTTGGCATGGGCATCATCAGTGATACAGCTCAAGCGTGGGGTCTGGGTGAAAAAACACAAATTGATCTAGCCCCCGAATCACGTGGCATTATTCCGGCCCAAAGCCCTTATATGATGGCCGCCATCAAAAACACCCAGAGCCGACGCAAAAAATGGTTTCGCGGTGAAACCATGATCACTGGCATCGGGCAGGGTGCCTTAACAACCACACCTTTACAGATCGCACGCCTGGCTGCCGCCATTGCCAATGGAGGCTCTATTCTTAAACCGCAGGTATTGGCACACACGCCGGCAAAGGTCTTGCATCAGGTCAAGGTGAAACCCGAACATATTCAGATGATCCGCTCCGCCATGCGTGATGTAGTATTAAGTAATAAAGGAACAGCACACAGAGCTCTCAACAAAGCAGCCTGGACGTCGGCAGGAAAGACGGGCACAGCACAGGTTATTAAGCTTTCTAAAAATAAATCAATAGATAAAGATATCCTACGGCATCATAAAGACCACGCCTGGTTCATGGGCTATGCTCCATATGAAAACCCTCAAATTGCCATCGCTGTATTTGTTGAACATGGTGGCCACGGCGGTAGCGACGCAGCCCCTGTTGCAGCAGCAGTCATTCAGGCCATAGCTACAAAACAATCCCGCGCATCAGATGCACAGGCAAGCAACAAGCATCTAATCCGCAAGCCAGGGCCAGACTCATGAAACGCGCACTCTATTCACTCGATTGGGTTCTGCTTGCAAGCCTGTTAAGTCTGGCCGCTTTAGGCCTATGCGTGCTTTATGCCGCCGTCTATCAGGGCGATATGGGACTATGGCAAAAGCAATTGATATTCTGGGGCGCAGGTATGACAGGCTTTCTCATCCTCTGCTTTGTACCGTTGAGGTTCTTAGGACTGGTGAGCTGGCCAATGTATAGCACCGGCCTCTTACTGCTGATGCTGGTTCCACTTATTGGTGATGTACACATGGGCGCACGGCGCTGGCTGGATATCGGATTCACCAATCTTCAACCATCAGAAATTATGAAGTGGGCAATGATGTTTGTGCTGGCAAGCTGGTTTGCTACGCGCGAAGCCAGAGGGTTTGTCAATATTGGCGCACCGTTACTGCTGGTTGCCGTACCCGCAGCACTGATCCTCTCCCAACCTGACCTTGGCACAACGCTGGTACTGTTATTCGCTACCATCGCACTACTCATTGCCGCAGGTCTGCCGTGGCGCATATTCGCAGCGGCTCTCGTACTAGGTATAGCTTCACTCCCAGTACTCTGGCATTTCATGCATGATTATCAGAAGCAACGCGTACTTACCCTGCTAGATCCCCAATCAGATCCATTAGGGGCTGGTTACCATGTCATACAATCAAGTATTGCGATCGGTTCCGGCGGCCTGTTCGGCAAAGGGTTTCTACAGGGCACACAAGCACGTTTACACTTTCTGCCCGAGCAACATACCGACTTCATCTTTTCTGTGCTGGCTGAGGAAGGTGGGCTAATTGCTGTCATCTTGTTGCTGGGACTCTATGCCACCTTAATTTCACGTATTCTGTTGATTGCTCAACGCGCCCACAGTCGCTTTGCTTCGATGTTGTGCATTGGTATTGCCTCGATATTCATCCTCTACATCACCGTGAATATCGGCATGGTATCCGGTATCTTTCCTGTTGTTGGCTTACCGCTACCCTTTATTAGCTATGGCGGTTCAGCGCTGGTAACCATGCTTGCAGCACTCGGCCTTGTTATGCGTGTAGCCATTGAATCACATGAGAAAATTCCCTGGCAACGCCCCGGCAGTCCGTTGGCATAGTTAACCGCAGAGACACAGTTAGAAGGGTAATCGAAGAAGAATCAAAAACCTCTAATGGGTATTCAATACAACACAGAAAGAAACAGGATACTGTGTTTGCAACGGCTATGCTGCATTACCTCTGTGCCTTCGTGGTGATACTTTCGTATGAAAAACTAGCGCAGTAGAGGCCCATCAAGAAAACTAAGTTCATCCCAGACGCTGGACGGATTTCCCTCAGCATCCCGAAATTTCAGGTTTTGACGTTTTGGAACCAGCCTGTGCGCACGCCCATAACTATCTTCCTGTACATCACAGCCATCATCTGATGAAAGGATCATCAGCCCTTCTTCGGGCAACAAATCGGTAACCTCGTACTCTTCATTCAAATAACGTACGCGTCGCCCGATCAATCGAGCTAACGCATCATTGTCTTCAATCATTGCCTGCATTGCCGATTCGGCCATAGCCTTACTCCTTCCCTTCCATTAAACACATCACCAGCATAGAAAGGCACCTCACACTCGTCAATAACAACTGCCAGTTCCTCTTCTGTAGTGCACACTAGCGCAGGCTGGAGTAGCCGTTATCATCCTGCGTGTTTGTAGGAGAAATGATGGACACACTTTGGCCGAACAACTTGATTGACACGAGCTGGTTTGAAATGACCTGGCTTGATATTACACTGGCTCACTGGTTGTTAGCCATCACAGCGCTGTTTATAACCATTGTTGCACAGCGCTATATCGTCAAACTGTTTCATAATATCGCACAAAAAATCACTTCGCGCACAGAAACACAGCTCGATAACGTCTTGCTTGAAGCCGCTGAACGGCCCGGCAGCATGTTAATCTTTGTCATTGGCACATTAATTTCGGTACACCTGCTTAATCCACCTGCCGAAACTTTTCCTATCATCGAGCTTTTCGATAGTGCCGGTCGCATCGTCAGCATCTTTATTGGTGTATGGTTTTTATGGCGCTTACTCGAAGGACTGTCTGCATATTTCACTGAACGGGCCAAAGAGACCGAATCATCTCTGGATGATCAACTCGTACCCTTCATCGCCAAAACACTCAAAGTATTCCTTGTATTGACCGCTGTACTGGTTATCGCACAGAACATGGGCTACTCGATTTCAGGCCTGATTGCTTCACTCGGCATTGGTGGTATCGCCATCGCCATGGCTGCAAAAGACACTATCTCTAATATTTTCGGTTCTATCATGATTCTCGTTGATCGCCCCTTCATGGTTGGCGACTGGATTAAAACGTCCGAATTTGAAGGTGTTGTCCAAGAGGTAGGCTTCCGTTCTACCCGTATTCGCACCTTTGAACGAACACTGGTCAATGTACCCAACTCGGCACTCGCCAATATGGTCATTGATAACATTGATGGCCGAAGCGAGCGCCGTATCAGCATGCGCCTTGGCCTGACCTACGATACAACACCAGCGCAAATGAGAGCCGCCATCGCCGGTATTGAAGAAATTCTTAGTAATCACCCGGGAGTGGATCAAAGTTACAAACTGGTAAAATTTGATGAGTTTGATGCATCATCGCTATCGATTTTTCTCTACTATTTCTCCAGCAGCAAAGTATGGGCAGATTACCTGCAAGTGCGTCAGGAAGTGAATTTACTGATCATGGACCTGCTTGAAGAGATGAATCTGGATTTTGCATTCCCTACCCGTACCCTGCATATCGAAAGTGGTACAATCGACGCCTCATAAGCCAGCATCCAATCTAGGATGCCAGAGAAACTATATTTTTTAGCAGGCTAACATGAGGTAGCAGGGTAATAGATCAATGTTGTACAGAGGATAACAATTCAACGATTAGCAAACAAACAGGCACGTCGGAACATTCCCTGCAGCAATTACGTAACCCCATCATAACTTGGCAACGGTCAGCACTTGTGGTCGTATACTGCTTATGAAAATGATGTTTGATTTCCTTCCCGTAGTACTATTCTTTGTCGTTTATAAGACTGTGGATATTTATGCTGCCACAGCTGTGCTGATAGCAGCCTGCGCGGTGCAAACAATTGCGCACAGGCTAATGAAAGGCAGCTTTGAAAAATCGCATGTCATTACACTGGTATTGGTCGCCATCTTTGGTGGCTTAACGCTCTATCTGCAAGATGAGAATTTTATCAAGTGGAAGCCAACAGCCATCAACTGGTTATTTGCAGTGATTTTCCTTGGTTCCCAGTTTATCGGTGAAAAAACGATTATTGAACGTATGATGGGATCAACCATTACCCTCCCTTCACTGGTCTGGACAAAGCTCAATATCGCATGGGCACTGTTCTTCATCGCACTTGGCGCACTCAATATTTACGTCGCCTTCTCATTCGACACCGACACCTGGGTGAATTTCAAACTGTTTGGTCTGATGGGTCTTACCTTCGCATTTATCATCATGCAGAGCATTTATCTCATGCCCTACCTCAAAGAAGCCAGCGATACAGACAAACCAGAATCATAGATAAACTCGCCCTTTGTATCTCTATAAACGCCTTCGTTAAGCTAGGCTTTTCATCCTCTAAACAAACAGCATTTGTATTTACTGCAGATACATAAAAGAGACTCGATAAACCGCCTGAAAGCCCTTATACCGACTGAAATTCGCAACGCACTTTAGTCACATAATTGTTTAAAGAACGCGGTGAGGCTTATCTCCAATCCATCATGAGTGTACCCATAGAATCGATCTAAGTAGCCCCGCGGTTACGGTCGCAATTAATCAATGCGCTCAGACTCGATTGATCTACAAGACATACCGAAATGGTCAAACAAAGTAGAAGAATTTTAATAGAACAAGAATGAATATGAGCAAATTAGCGTGATTGCTGCTATAGAGGGAAAATTAAACAAAAAAAAGGCCCCGCCGAAGCGGAGCCTTTACATGTATAGATGTTTAATTAAGCAGCTTCTTCTTCAGCTACAGTACCAACTTGATCAACCAACTCGATGATTGCCATTGGAGCAGCATCACCAGCACGGTAACCAGTTTTGATGATGCGGGTGAATCCACCAACACGATCAGAACAAGCTGTTGCAACATCACCGAACAGGTGATCTACAATTGGACGATAACGTAGCTTAGCAAGCGCCTGACGGCGGGCATGCAAGTCGCCACGTTTACCCAAAGTGATCAATTTTTCTACGTATGGACGCAATACTTTGGCTTTCGTTTCAGTTGTTTCGATGCGGCCATGGGTCAACAATGCTGTTGCAAGGTTTGCCAATAGTGCGCGACGATGGCCAGATACCAGGCCTAGGGAACCACGATGTTTACGATGTCTCATCTGTCTTTTCCTCTTTTAAATCTTAGATCAGTATTATGTTGAAACTTAAGCTTCCAGCGCTTCCGCATCATCTTGCGGTGGCCAGTTGGTCAGTTCCATGCCGAGCTCAAGTCCCATGTTTTCCAACACTTCTTTGATCTCATTCAATGATTTACGTCCGAAGTTCGGTGTACGCAACATTTCCTGCTCATTGCGCTGTACCAGATCACCAACACGGAACACATCATCAGACTTCAGGCAGTTCATAGAACGTACTGACAGGTCAAGGTGTTCGATAGGCTGTGCAAGCAATATTTCGAGACCATCATCGCTATCTTCTTCAACAACGGCTTCATCTACTGCCGTGAAATCAACAAATACTGCTAACTGCTGTTCAAAAATAGCAGCCGCTGCGTTGATCGCTTCTTGCGGAGTCAATGAACCATTTGTTTCAATTTCCATGATGAGTTTGTCGTAGTTGGTACGTTGACCAACACGGGCAGAATCAACACGGGTAGCTACACGGCGAATAGGTGAGAAGGACGCATCAACCAATAGAGAACCAACTGCGCGCTCTTCAATTTCACGTTCACTTGCCGCATCATAACCACGACCTTTTTCTACAGTAGCTTCAACTTTAAGAGCACCGTCATTGTTCAGATGCGCCAGAACCAACTCAGGGTTCAGAATCATCAAGCCAGCCGGACACTGAATATCACCAGCAGTAACAATGGAAGTACCTTTAACATCTAAAGTGATAGTAGAAGCGTCATCACCTTCCATGCGGATATCAAGTTCTTTTAATGTAAGGAGGATGTCCATAACATCTTCACGTACACCCTTGATAGTATCATATTCATGCGCAACACCATCAAAAGTAACAGATGTTACAGCTGCTCCAGGTAGTGATGACAGCAGCATACGACGCAGGCTGTTACCAATAGTAGTTCCATAACCACGTTCTAGTGGTTCAAATACGATCTTTGCAGATCGGCCTGGGACTTTCTCTTCAACGCTGATATTACGCGGGTTAATCAATTGCATGAAAGGATCCTCAATGATTACTTAGAATATAGTTCGACAATCAGCTGTTCACGGATGTTCTGATCCAGCTGATCACGAGCTGGAAGCTCACGATATGTA